>NZ_JANSHN010000005.1:0-138779 GCF_047461655.1 Synechococcus sp. W55.1 | reverse complement strand
ATCTAAAAAAACCAACTTCATCCTCTTTCCTCTATAAATTATTCTCTCTATCCTAACATAAGATCAACACGACCTAGCCATTTTCGAACTATTGAATGACTTGTCTCATGTAATTTCCCCAAGTTTGAGCGGCTATGCTGCTGCTTCCTCGTGTTGGGCTAGAGTCATCATTGCCCAGCCAAATGCCGGTCACCAGGGGAGGGTTGGGCGTGTAGCCGATAAAGAGCAGATCCTTGTTGGCGGTGGTGGTGCCGGTTTTACCGGCTTCTCCAATGCCGAGCCGGGCAGTAGTACCGGTGCCGGAGCTGATCACCCCTTGCAGTACGGTTGTCATCTGTTGGGCGACGGTTTCTGGTAAGACAAGTCGCTGAGAACGGGGATCCTCCCGACCAGGGTAAATCTCACGGCAGGTGCGAAAGTCGTTGGGGTTGGCGCAATCGCTGCTATCCAAGATGCGGCGGATGGTGTGGGGCCTTGACCAAAGGCCACGATTGGCAAAAGGAGTGAAGGCTGCTGTCAACTCCAGCAAGTTCACCTCCATTGTGCCAATCACCATAGAAGGATAGGGTTGCAACGGCGATTGGATGCCCATTTGCCGGGCCGTCGCCACCACTTGCTCTAGACCTACTTGTTGGGCCAACCGCAGGGCAATCACGTTTTCGGAGAGGATCAGGCCGCGGGCCAAATCCATAGGGGCCGATCCCGAGCGACAGCCCCGAAAGGTGAGGTTGCCCCAGGTGAGGGGCTCGCAAGACAACACTTGGGAGAGAGGGATCCCCTGGGTGAGGGCAGCCGCATACGTGAACACTTTGAAGGTGGAGCCCGGCTGCCTTTGAGCTTGGGTAGCCCGGTTGAAGGGGCTGGCGTTGTAGTCGATCCCGCCCACCAAAGCCAGCACTTCACCGTTGCGGCTGTCGAGACTGACCAAAGCGCCTTGGCTGAAGCCCAAGCGGGATCCGGACTCGCGCACCGTTTGGGCCAGGACTTGCTCTGCCAAACGCTGGTAGGGCAAATGCACCGTGGTTTCGATGATGAAGTTGCCCTCTGCCGAGAGGTCTTGGCCCAAGAGCTGCCGCAGCTCCTGGAAGACGGCACTGTAAAAGTAGGGAGCAACTGTCGAGGTTTGGGAGCGCAAATTGGGGTTGAGGGTGAGGCGACTGCGCCGGGCCCGCCGAATCTCCTCTTCGGGGAAGACTTTCAGCTCGCTCAGGCGATCCAACACCCGATCCCGGCCCCGAACGGCGGCATCATAGTTGGCGACAGGGTTAAAGGCATTGGGCGCGGGCAAAATGGCCGCCAGAGTCGCAGCTTCGGAAAGGCTGAGCTGGCGGCTTGGGATCCCGAAATAGAACTGGGCAGCAGTTTCAAAGCCGTAGATGCCGTTGCCCAGGTAAACATTGTTGAGGTAGAGAGCGAGGATTTCGTCTTTGCTGTAGCGCTGTTCCAGCTTCAGGGCGGCGACGGCCTCCCGCAGCTTGCGCCCGAAGGTGTTGCCGGAGCCGGTGTAGTCCCGCAGCACGGTGCGGGCCAGTTGTTGGCTGATGGAGCTGCCCCCCTGCTGCACTTCCCCCGAGCGCAGGTTCACCCAAAAGGCGCGGGCAATGCCCAGCAGATCCACCCCAAAGTGGGAGTAAAAGCGGTGATCTTCAGCGGCGACCACCACCTTGGGCAAAATCGGCCCAAAAGCTTCCAGGTCGGGCAGCTCCCGGTAGGTGTCCCCCTGATGGCGGCGCAGCTCCGTCTGCTGATCCCCGGCCAGGACGATCAGGGGGTTGCGATCTGCGGAGAGGGGTGGCTCCACTGAGAACTTGCTCCACTCATGGCCGATCCAAATCCTCGCCCCCAGCCCCAAGACCACCATCAGGATGAGGCAGCCGCGCACCCCATACACCTGTGGTGGGGGTGGATCCAGCACTTGAATCCAGACGCTCTCCGGATCCCGAGGCGGGCCAAGGCTCAGTTGCTGGCCATGCCGCAAGATCACCCGGCGCACCCGCTCGACACCACCGAAGGGTTTGAGGCGGAAAACGCCGTTGGTCGAGTCTTGATCTTCTAGCTGGTAGCGACCGGCATTCCACCCCAGCCAGTAGAGAATAGGGGGCAACGGGATCCGCCAACCCAGACCGGGCAGGCGCCAATCCGGGCGGGGATGGATGTGGGCGTGGAGATGGCTCACCGCGGGGGCAGGGATGCGAATGGTGGCCACCGTCTGGCTGCGACCGAGAATGTCGGATCCCTTCAGGGCAACCACCTGGGGGGGCTCTCCTGGGCAGGTAATCCGCAGGCGCACCGGGCGCTTGGGGGGAGGAGGTTCGGGGGGTTTGAGGAGAGCTGTAGGCCCGACAGGGAAAGGCCTCGCCAGAGTTTTGAAGAGGCGAGCGACGGTGCTCAACAGCGGCTTTTTGTCTTCAGAAGCAGACATGGCTCAGTCCCCCCGCAATTCGCGCGCACGGCGCAGCAGCTCCTGCATGGTCTGGCCGGGACGAGGGCCGCCTGCTGCTGAATTGAGGTTACGGGCCTTGGGAGGCTGGGCAACAGGGGCAGTCGGGGGCAGGGTGGGAGGGGAGACAGGAGAAGGGGGTGGAGCACCGCTGGGCAGCGCGGGATCCCAGAGGGCCATGTAAAGGTGACCTTGGGCGCTGCGCTCGATCACGCCGGCCCAGGGGCCAACGCGGAATTGTACCCGCTCGGAACGCCCCTCGCGCACGGCTCGCAGTTCCCGCTGCAGTTGAGCAGGCAAGGGGGCTTGCAGCATATCCTCCAAGAGGCCTTCCACTTGCGGGGTGGGTACGCCAGCGGTGACGGTGGCTTCGGTTTGCCGCAGGGCCAGACTGGATGCGTCGTAGAGCAGGCCCAGGTTCACCCCGCCAAGGCGATACAGGTCATACACGGTGTTGGGCCAAGCACCATGCCCCTGCTGGTTGGGGGATCCCAGGCTGGCTCGTACCGTCTCGCGGGAAGTCTCCAGGGGAAAGGCGCGAAACACCGGCTCGCTCCTGTTGTAGGGTTCCAGCTCCGGCGCGGGATCCCGCCGTCCGTTCTGCTCTGAAGCCAAAACAAGGGGCTCAGGGACAAGCTCCCCAGGCATAGGATGGACATTCTCTGGGGCAGTGGAATCTGCCACTGCCGGACGAGATCCTGACCCGGAAACAAGGGGAGCTGAGGGGCGCTGGAGAAACCGTCCCCATCCCCAACTCACCAAGGTCAAGCCCAGCAACCCGCCCATTAGAAGGGGAATCAGGCGCACCCAAAGCAGGGATCCCCCGTTCTCGACCTCGGCGACCGCCGTCAGGGGCCTGAGCCGCAGAGTACCTGATGCGGCCAAGGGCGGCGCAACAGCAGTGGGGTCTCCAGAAAGTGGGCCAGAGGCAACACTTCCAGAGGAGATCAGCGGAGATTGAAGGGCAACGGTCTCTGGAGATCCTTTTTGGGATCCCTGTGCTCTGGCTTGAATGTGCTCCAGCTCCGTCAACACGTTAGCCACCGATTGCGGGCGGGCGGCAGGATCTTTGGCCAGGCAACTGAGGATCAAGTCGGATAAACCGGCGGGCAGCGCGAACTTCAATCCCAGGTCTTCCAGAGGAATGGGGCGGCGCTTGTGGTGGGCCTGGTACCAGCCCGGGAAAGATTCGGTGGTGGGCTTGAGGGGCATCTCCCCGGACACCATCTGGTACAGCATGATCCCGAAGCTGTAGATGTCGGAACGGACGTCCAGAGGGGATCCCTCCAGTTGTTCTGGGGAAGAATAGGCCAGCGTTCCCAGGTAGGCATGGGTAAAGCTCAAAGATTCATGGCTATTGAGCAGCTTGGCAATGCCGAAATCCACCAGCTTCGCCAGTTCCCCAAAACTGTCATCGGCCACCACGATCACATTGGCCGGCTTCAAATCGCGGTGGATCACCTGTACCCTTTGCCCTTCCATGAGGATCCCCTCGTGGGCCGCCTTTAACCCCAGGCCAATTTGGCGGGCCAGCCGGAAAAAGCGCTCCAAAGGCAAAGCCCCCGCGGCCAGAATATCCTTGAGGGTCTTGCCGTTCAGGTATTCCATCACATAGAAGGGCACCTCATCGGGGGTAATACCATAGTCATTGACTTTGACAATGTGCAGGCTTTTTTGGCCCAAAGCCGCGCAGGCTTTCGCTTCCCGTTCAAAGCGCAGGCGGGTGCGCCGATCCATTGCCGGCTGGGAGAGCAGCTTGACGGCCACTTCCACCCCACCAAAGAGCAAATCTTGAGCCAAATAGACTCGCCCCATGCCTCCCTGTCCCAGCAGATGTACGAGTCGATAACGCTGAGCCAAGAGGCGACCCAAAAAGGGATCCGACGCAGTAAACATAGGGAATCGCGGCGGTACAGAGAACAGGTTTGCAAGCCTCGCGAAGGGATCCGGCAGGAGCGGGCTACCTCTACCATAAGCACTGGAGCCGTTATAGGCCATGCTCACCGCCGTCAATTCGATTGCCCTTGATGTCTTTGCCAATTGTTTACCACCCCGACTACAGTGCCCCCCTGCCGCCGGGCCATCGCTTTCCCATGCCGAAATTTCGCCTCTTGCAAGAGCTGCTGCTGCGGGAAGGGGTGATCCGCCCCCAGCAAGTGCACCACCCTGAGCTGCCCCCTCTCGCCTGGATTGAGTCGGTACATACCCCTGAGTACGTCAGGGCCTACTGTGAGGGATCCCTGGAAGCCAAATTGCAGCGGCGTATCGGCCTGCCCTGGAGCCCAGAGCTGGTACAGCGCACCTGTCGAGCGGTGGGCGGCACCATCCTGACTGCCCAATTGGCCCTGCGCCATGGCTTGGCCTGCAACACCGCCGGTGGCACCCACCATGCCTTTCCCGGCTACGGCTCTGGGTTTTGCATCTTCAACGACCTGGCCATTGCCGCCCAAGTCTTGCTGCAGCAAGGGCTAGTGCAAAGGCTCTTGATCGTGGATCTGGATGTCCATCAAGGAGATGGCACTGCTTGGATCTTTCGCTCCGAGCCGCGGGTGTTCACCTTTTCCATGCACTGCGAGGCCAACTTCCCCGCCACCAAACAACAGAGCGACCTGGACGTGCCCCTGCCAGTAGGCATGGAAGATGAAGCCTATCTCCAGACCTTGGCCGACCACTTGCCCGATCTGTTGGCTCAGGTGCGCCCCGATCTGGTGTTCTACGATGCCGGTGTGGATCCCCACGAAGAAGACCTCTTGGGCAAGCTGGCCCTCAGCGACCAGGGGCTGTTTCGGCGAGACATGCAGGTGCTGAATACTTGCCTAAAGCAGGGCTACCCCGTCGCCTGCGTCATCGGCGGCGGCTACGGCAAAGACCTCGACCGCCTTGTGTATCGCCACTCCCTGCTGCACCGAGCGGCCAGCGAAGTGTACCGCCAATACCGTCTCTAGCCGGGGGCAAACTAGGCGTATTCGGCAATCACTACTGTGATGTTGTCTCGCCCGCCCCGCTCTTTGGCCGCCTCGATGAGCTTTAGGGGAAGTTGCTCCAAATCTTCCACCTGCAGGCAATACTCGATGATCACTTCGTCGTCTAACTCCTCCGTCAGGCCGTCGCTACACAACAACAGGCGATCCCCCGGACGCACGGTAATCGGCTGCACAGAAGGCGGCCCCGCATCAGGCCGGCCCAGGCAGCGCTCGAGAATATGTCGCCAAGGGTGAATCCGGGCCTGCTCATAGGTCAGCTCCCCCAGTCGAATGGAGCGAGCCACCAAGGTGTGATCCTCTGTCATTTGCTGCATCTCGGATCCCCGTAGGCGATAGAGGCGAGAATCACCGATGTGAGCGCTCCAGCAGTTGTCATTGGGATCCACCATGGCCACCACCACCGTAGTGCCCATGTCTGCCCGTTCTGGATTCTCCCGCTGATCCTTGAGGATGGCACTGTTGGCCGCTTCTACGGCTTCGCTGAGCAACCGGGGCGCCGGCACGTTTTTCCAGCCTCGATCCAGATATTCCCGGATGGTCTCGACGGCCAACAGGCTGGCTGTAGCCCCAGCAGCATGTCCTCCCATACCATCGGCAACAATAAAGTAGCGTCCCTCCGGATCGCAGTAGTAGGCATCCTGATTGCTGCTGCGGAGCTTGCCGGGATCCGTAGCGCAGGCATATCGTCGCATCACATCAATCGCTCTGACCGATTCAACCTTAAGAGTACTCTGAGTAAAGCAAGAGCAGCGAGGGCAGCCAAAACCAAAGCGATAACCGTTAAGGTAGCATGTCCGGCCAAAAAGAGCTGAGTTGCGCTCAAAAAAAAGGCCGCAAACAACACCCCGTAAATGACTCCCAGCCCGGTGTTGTTCAGCTTGCGCAGCAAGCGCTCCGTCTCGCTGGATCGCACCCGCAGGCGCAGCTCCCCTTGTTCCAACTTGCTCAAGGTCAATTCGATCCGGCGGGGCAAACTGAGACTGCTGCTGGTGAACTCAGCCGCTTGACGGCCAACCTGGGCCAAGAGGGTCTCGGTCTCGCTTCCGTTCAAACTCATCAGCTCCTCCGCAAAGGGTTTGGCCACTTCCATAAAGTCGAACTCCGGATCCAGCCCCTTCCCCAGCCCCTCCAACGTGGTCAGGGCCCGCATCACAAAGGTGAAGGTAGCCGGAAAGCGAAACGGCTGATCGTAGGCCAGCTCGTAAAGGTCTTCGCTAATGGCCGCCACCGAGATTTCTCCCGAGTTGCTGGAAAAGGGTTTGTCCATAAAGTGATCCAGCATGTACTGCACCGAGCGGCGCACCGGAGCCAGATCGGCGGTGGGCACCAGCACCCCCAGTTCCACCAGCGAGGCCACCACCTGATCGGCATTTTTGGAGACCACACCTGCCAGCGTGCCCATCAGCTTTTCTTTCACATCGGAGCGCAGGCGGCCCATCATGCCGAAGTCGTAGAAGATCAACGTGCCATCGGGCTTCACGGCAATGTTGCCGGGGTGGGGATCGGCGTGAAAAAAACCATCCTTGAGCAGTTGCCGCAGATAAGCCTCTGCCCCCAGACGAGCCAAAACCTTGCGATCCAGCCCCGCCGCGCTCAGGGCTTCGTAATCGCTGATTTTGATCCCCGGCAGGTATTCCAACGTCAACAGGCGAGGAGAGGTGTAACGCCAATACACTTTGGGAACAGCAATTTGCGGCATATCCCGAAAGTTGCGACGGAAGGTATCGGCATTGCGGCCCTCATTGAGGTAATCCACCTCTTCCCAGAGGGTGCGCCGACACTCTTCGTAGATGCCGATCCAGTCCCGGCTTGGCCCACCCCAAGGGGTGCGATACTGAAAGAACTCGGCAATCCCACGGCAGATCTCCAAATCGATAGTGAACAGCCGGGTCAGCCCCGGACGCTGCACCTTCACCACCACCTCTTCCCCGGTTTTGAGCTTGGCGCGATGCACCTGCCCCAAGCTGGCAGCGGCCAAAGGGGTGGGATCAAAGTAGCTGTAGATTTGGGTTATCGGCCTGCCCAGCTCCTGCTGCACAATTGCCGCCACCTGTTCGTAGCTGAAAGCAGGCACCCGATCCTGCAGCTTGGAGAGCTCCTCGACATATTCCGGGGGGAAGAGATCGGCGCGGGTGGAGAAAAACTGCCCCACTTTAATAAAAGTAGGGCCCAAGTTGAGCAGCGTTTCGCGGATCCAAATGGCTCTGGCCCGGCGGCGCTGGGCCTTTCGCTCGGGCGTGGGTTGTCCCCCATAGCTCCAAGCCTGCTGATCCAGCCAAAGGTAAAACAGCCAGGTGAGCACAAATCGCCAAATGTCCAGCATGCGGCCCTGGCGAGTATAGTTCTCCCGGGCCCAGCGGTAGGCGGTATAGGGCTTGACGGGTTGTGATCCCAAAGAAGTCCGGGATCCCAAAAGGCTCGCGTTCAAGCGTTTCGACTCCGGTACTTCTGCAACTCGGAGCGCAGCTGCGCCACTTCCGCCCGCAAGTCGTCCAGAGTTGCCTGCAAATCTTCTGTCTGGAAAGGAGGCGGCACCCTTTCCTGGGCGGCCATGGATGCTTCTGCCTCAGCCCGGGTCATGACATCCTGGGCAAAGGTTTGCCAGCCCTCCTGCAGCTCGGCCCACACCTTGCCCACTTCCCCGGCAATATCGGTGAGGGCGCTTTCCAAACGCTCCCGTAGGACATCCGCCACAGCCTTGCCGACAAAAAAAGCCTGCACAACCGGATTCTTCATGCGACCCAAGTGTTAAGAAGCATCACCAGGATTATAACGAATCTTGCCCCAGGCACAGCGGCAGGCCGACCCATCCGAACAGCCTCGGATCGATCGGCCCGGCAGAGCCCGCAAAGGGTTGTCCCCGGAAGCTTGCCCAGTCCTAGCGGCGGCTGGTGGTCATGTCCGGGATCTTCAGATCGAAGACGCTGATGTTTTGCCGCGCTGCCGGCTTGGGATTGAGCATGCGGGCCATGTTGAGGAAGTTTTCTGGATCCCCGGCTTTGGGAGGACGGGTGAGACGATAGGTGCGCACCACTTCCCGCGTCGAGCGCTTCACGCCGGAGACATCGCGCCAACGGGCTCCATAGCGGGGGGTCACCAGGTTGGCGGGCTTTTCCGACAGACGACGGCGCTGGTAGGGCACCACATCATCCCCAAAGGCAGCATTGTACTCTTCACTATCCACCACGGCATCGATAAAGCCATCCAGCCCCTTGGTGGCAACGATGATGGAGTACTTGATGCGCTCCTGTTGGCTGTAGGTGGGCCGACCCAAGAAGCGCTGGAAGGTGACTTCAATAAAGCGGTAGTTGTCGTTGGGAACCATGACCAGATCCCGGTACACCTCCGACTTGCCCAGGCCGCGCACAAACTCTTTGACCGAGATCGCCCCGTTGCGCAACTGGGATTCCAGAGCTTTTTGCCGATAGCTCTCCAGCATCAGATGCTCGCTGAAGATCTGGCGATAGGCAGCGCGAATGATGTTGTCGATACCTGTCGGGTCGTCAGGACGGTAGACGGGCGGGGTTTCGTCGCTGGGCACAAAGTAGCGAGGCACCCGCTCATTTTGGGTGGTGGGGCGATCGGCAAGCAACGGAAGAGACATAGGTGGTGCTCCTGAAAAAACGAGAAAAACCGAGAAAGACACACTAGAGCAGAGAAGCTAAGGCTCGGCAGCCAACTCCTGCCGGCTCATCTGGACGCGGAGAGGGATCAGAGGATCCGCATCTTCCAAGGCCATCTGGAGCGCAGCCTCGGCTGAGGGTCGCAGGGACTGTTCACCCTGGAGAGCCAAGTCCGTCAGGGATCCGACGGCGGCATAGCGGACTCCCCAATCGGCATCGGCAAGGCATTGCCGCAACAGGTGCAAGGCTCGCTCTTGATCGGGCAAGGGCCGCTTGGCAGCCACCCGTCCCAGCCCGCGGGTCGCCGCCCGCCGTACACTGGGGGCAAAGTCCGCTACAATGGCTTCCGCCAAAAAGGGGTAGGCATCCCCATGGCCAATACGGGCCAGAGCCCGCACCGAATAGGCCCGCGCCCCATAGTCAAAACCGTCAATATGGCTCAGCAAGGGCTGCACCGCGGCTTCCCCAAAGCGCAGCACCTCCTCCAGAGCAGCCTCCCCAACTGCAGGGCGATTAAACCCAAAGGCGCGAATTAAGATGGGGATCCCTTCCACTTGGCCCAAAGCGCCCAGCGCCCTCACCACCCGCAACAATTCCTCAGGCGACGTGGCCTGCTCCAATTCTGCTGCCAGTTGAGCCACAGCAATGGGAAACGCTTGAGCAGCCGAGGCGGAGGACATAGGCAACGAATAGTCAAAGGTACACTTGAAACCGCTGATCAAAGGCACTGAGCGCCTCAGGATCCTAGAAGAGCTTCTCCAGTTGCGGCAGGATCACCGCCGTCACCTGAGCCAGCGGCACCCACCCCAACTGAAGCGCCACATCGAACAGCCGCTTCAGAGCATTGATGCGCAGGTTGAGAGCCACGTCGGCTGTGGCCAGCAGCGGCGCCCCCGCCACCCATCCCGATTCGGCCAGGTCGAACAAAGCGGCCTGTCGTAGGCTGGAGTTGGAGTGGGCCAGTAGCGCCACCAGGATTTGGGTCAGCTCCTCGGCTTGCGTAAAGCGATAGAGCACCCAAGCCGCTGCCGAACGCACCCGCTCAGAGGGATGGTTCAAAAAGGGCCGGATCGCTGCCTCAGCCTCGGTGGCCTGAAGCTGACCCAAGGCCTCGATAAGGGCTTCCCAGGGCTGCTCCTGCTCGCGGGACTGCAACAGTGCCAGCAAGGGATCCACCGCTCGCTTGTCCCCCAATTGAGCCAAGGCATAGGCAGCCTCTTCCCGCACATGAAAGTCGGTACAAGTGAGCGCCTCGATCAAACCGGGCACGGCCCGCGCATCCCCGATTTGCCCCAGGGCCTTAGCGGCATTGCGGCGCAGAGGATAGCCCCCCAAGGCAGTGCGATCCCGCTCATCCTGCAACGCCAAAAGCAGCGGCTCTACCCCCCTTGGATCCCGAACTGTGCCCAGGTACCAGGCAGCATAGTACCGATCTTGCAAGTCATCCCCTTGCAGCCGGGCTATCGCCTGCTCCCAGCTAAGCTGCTGTGGCAGCACCGCCGTGTTGGATGCCATACGAACCGTTGCAGAGCTGTTCATGACACCTGGGCAACCTTGCCGGTAACTTCAGTTAGCCGTCGAGCATCCCTTACTCAGCAGCACCGTTGTCCTGAGCAGGAGAGGCATTGGCTCCCGACAAGGCAGTGACCTGCACGATTTTGCCACCCATCCGCAGAATGCGCTGCATCTCGGCAGACAACCGACTGTAGGGGACGGTGGCGCTCAGGGTGCTGCGGCGAACTTTGGCAGAGGTGGCCAGAGCATCGGGAGGGTTGAGCAGGCCGGTGTACTCAACTCGGTAAACCCGGCTGCCGGCTTCTGTCAGAGCTTCAGGGCTGGTGGTGCTTTGACCGAACATCGCTTTCCCCAATTATTATCAGATTTCGTTTAGAGGACTGTCAGGGGCAACCAAGCGCCGGACAAGCTGTACCGGCTACTTTTGCGGGCCAGCCGCGTTGCCACCAGGCAATGTCTAGAACCCAGAGGTTAACTCCCCCAGACTAGAGAGCAGGCGACTAACCCAACTGGCTCAAAGGGAGCCGAGGCGCTAAGCCAACCTAGAAACAGGTGGAATAGACCTCTCTGGAGCCGCCGCCTGCTCTGGAGAGATACACACTTGGAAGACGAAGAAAGAGATCGTCCCCTCCCAACAAGCGGGGATCTTTGCCCTGGGATCCCTTAGCTGAGGGCGTTGATGGCGTAATCGAAGTAGATGGCAGCTTCGTTGGCCGCTTGGCCGCTCAGCATGCCCAGAGCGCGGCTCTTCATGTACTGCAGAGCCACGATGTACCAGCTCGGAGAGAGGTTAAAGGAGCGGTTCACTTCCCGCAGCCCGGCTACCAAGTATTCATCGAGGGGGCCGGTGCCACCCGCAACCAGGGAATAGGTGATGAAGCGGAGGTAGTAGCCGATGTCGCGGGCACACTTGGCCTGAAACACATCGCCGTGGCCCATTTCACCCGGCTGGGTCAAGTAAGGGAACCTCTTGAACACTTCCTGCACCGCTTCCCGCACCAGGGTTTGCTGATTGTTGGTTAGGACACGGGCCGCTTCCAGAGAAGCAGCAGCACGCTGGTAACGACCATTCACGGCCTGCAGCTCGCTGGCATTCAGAAAACGCCCTTGATTGTCAGCGGCAGCAATCGCTTCAGTGATGACGGTTTTCACCTTGCAACTCCTAAATTCATCAATTGTGTTGTTAACGAACATTCTGTAGGAAAGGCGGACTGGATCTCCACCTGCCTATCAGAAATGAAGGGATCTAACCGATCTAAAAAGGGACGACTAAGCCAGCTTCGACCCAAAGCTCAAACGATGGCGGCAGCAGCCTTATCGAAGTAGCTGGCCACTTCGCTTTGCAGCGCAGAGCAGTCGCCAGGGGTGATGCCTTTCGGATCCATGATCTTGGCCAGGGCTTCTTTCTTCATGGCAGCAATGCCGTTGGCCACAGAAGTGGTGGGCACCCCCAGAGCAATGTAGGTTTCCCGCAGGCCGTTTAGGCAGCGATCTTCCAGCACAGAGCTATCCCCGGCCAAAGTGGCATAGGTGATGTAGCGCAAGATGATCTCCATGTCCCGTAGGCAGGCGGCCATGCGACGGTTGGTGTAGGCATTGCCACCGGGAGCGATCAGATCCGGCTCTTGAGCAAACAAAGACCGAGCTGCGTTGGTTACGATTTGGGCGGCGTTGCTGGTCATGCGGTTGACGGCATCCAGGCGCTTGTTGCCCTCTGCCACCAAAGCCGCCAGACGGTCAAAGTCTTGGTCACTTAAAAAGGCACCGCGTGCATCTGCCTGAGCGATCACCCGGGTAAAGGCGTCTTGCATGATGGATCTCCTTCTGGTCTTTCCAAAAAGCGATGAGCGACTGGCTGAACCTCCCAAAAGCCAAATCCCAAGCTTTTTTGCGGGATCCTCTTTGACCTCCAAAAACTGGGGATTCCGTGGCAGCAGGCTGCTCAAAACTACCCCCACCGAACCCCCCAATTTTTAGATAGGTCAAGAACCTCTGCGACTTTCAGACAGCCGAGCATCCAGCCTAATTTTATATCGCGGGAGGGATGAGTGTTTTGTGAAGATTTACAAACCCATCGATACCAAAATGTCTGCTTAGCCTGGGATCCCCCGACTGTGGGGCGCAGCAGGGGGGAAATGGGTCTACAGGCTGGCTTACGGAATGTAAACATTTGTTTTGAGATGGAAGCAACCTGAGTTGGCGCCCTCCTGAACAGAACTGACGTTCTCCCCACGGCTAAAGCTGGGGGATTTTTCCGCCGCTCCACGCTCCTCGCGCTTCGGTCAGCGCTCTGGAGGGGTCACCTCTTGCAGAGCCGCTTTGAGGGCTCGACAAAAGTGGGCTATTTGCTGCAGTCCCTCTTCAGGCGTGGGGGCTTTCGCCAGCCGTTGCACAAATGCGCTGCCCACAATCGCTGCATCTGCCCCCCAGAGGGCGATCTGGCGGGCCTGGCCTGGAGTGGAGATGCCGAAGCCCACCCCAATCGGCAGAGGGGTTTGTTGGCGCAGTTGCTGCAGCAAAGCCGGGATCCGCTTTTCCAGGGTGGCCCGTTCGCCGGTAACGCCGGTAGTGCTCACCAAGTAGACAAAGCCACTGGACTGCTGGGCGATGCGGCCCATCCGCTCTGGGGGGCTGGTAGGTGCCACCAGCAGGATGAGGTCGATCCCTTCGGCCTGGGCTGCTTGTCGCAGGGATCCCGCCTCTTCCAGAGGCAGATCGGGGACGACCAAGCCGGCACAGCCGGCCTGCCGCAGTTGATGCAGAAAGTTGGGGATGCCGAGCTGGTGGATGGGGTTGTAGTAGGTGAACAGGATCAGGGGGGCCTGCAGCGAGAGACAGCGCAAGCCTTGTAGAATGGCGCCCAAAGTGACTCCCCGACTGAGGGCGCGGGTGGCTGCCGCTTGGATCACCGGCCCATCCGCCAAGGGATCCGAGTAAGGTACTCCCAACTCGATGAGATCGGCGCCACTCTGATCCAGAACCTGCAAAGCCTCGAAGGTCGTCTCCAGGTTGGGATCCCCGGCGGTGAGGTAGGGGATGAGGGCTTTTTCGCCGCGGCTGCGCAGCGCTTGAAAGCAGGCTGTGATCCGAGTGGGCATGGGATCCATCCGATCTGGGGAGATCGAGAGAGTTGAGAGCATCCCCCACTGTAGCTTCTGCTGGGATCCCTAGGGGAGAGGCACAAAATCGTAGCCGGTACCGGAGCGGTTGCCGGGCTCAACCCGCACCAGCACATGGGGAGCATTGCGGTCGCCGGAGGGCAAGAAGCGCACTTCTCCGGAAGCGCCGTCCGGCAAGCGGAAGTTCGGGTCGCCCAGGGCGGCGAGAACAGCGCTGCGGCTGGGGGATCCCTGCTGGATGGCTCGCAAAAAAGCCCGGGTGGCGTCGTAGGCCAGAGCGGTGCGCCAGCTCACCTGCCCTCCCCAGAGCTGGGCTGCCTTCTGGGCAAACTCGCGGTTGCGCGGCACCTGGGGATGCCAGGGTACCGCCACCACCAAGCCCTCTACCGCTGCTCCCCCTTCTTGCAACGTGGCGAGGCTGAAGAGCACATCGCCGCCCAGAAGAGCAAGGGGCTTACCAGCTACAGCGTTCTCGCGGGCTACGGCCAGGGCTTTTTCGGCTACGGAAGCCGTGGGAGCTAAAAAAGCTACCTGGGCTCCTTGGCCGACGGCCCTTTGCAGGCTGGCCTGGGGGTTGAAGTCCGACGCCGATAAGTCGAACTCCGCCAGCACGATGCCCCCTTCGCTGGTCAGGGTGGAGGCAAAGGCGTCCCGCAGGCTGGTACTGTAAGCGCTGTTGGGGTTGTAGAAGATGGCCACCCTTTGCAGCCGCAACGTGCTGAGAGCATAACGGGCCAGTTGTGTGCCGGCCACTTGATCGGAGGGCACGGTGCGAAAAATGGCATCCCCCAGCATGCTGATGCGAGTGCTGGTGGAGGTGGAGGAGATCATCGCCAAGCCGGCAGGCTGATAAACCTCGGCTGCAGCCAGGGTGGCATCGCTGGTGTTATGGCCAATCACCCCCAAGATCTCAGGCTGCGCCACCAGGGCTTTGGCCACCGCTGCTGCTCGCTCAGGGTTATCGCCATCGTCGGCAATCACTACCCGCAGCAGCCGTCCTCCGATTCCCCCCTGTTGGAAAAGCTCCTCCTGAGCTTGCGCCACCCCGCGCAGGGTCTCTTTGGCGCGGTTGGGGTTGCTGGAGATGGGCACCACCACCGCCAGGCTCAAGGGACTGCCCTGCTGCTGGGCACGGGCATTGTTCAAGAA
The DNA here is from genome assembly GCF_047461655.1 of Synechococcus sp. W55.1. Classification (NCBI taxonomy): domain Bacteria; kingdom Bacillati; phylum Cyanobacteriota; class Cyanophyceae; order Synechococcales; family Synechococcaceae; genus Synechococcus; species Synechococcus sp. W55.1. Next base: position 123,949 of record NZ_JANSHN010000005.1, on the reverse strand, counting down.
AATGCGAGCTTCCGGGTCGTTGCGGTTGCTTTGCAGCCCCATCTCCAACACCGGGATGGCTGCGCTGAGGTTACCTTGGCGCAACAGCTCTGCAGCGGCAACGGCAGCGGGACTGCTATCGGCAAACAAGGTGCGCTCGCCGCTGGTCAGGAGCAGATCTTGAGAGCCAACTCCCACCTCGCCGCCCAACCTTGGCAGCGACACCTGAGGCAGAGGGATCCCTTGCGGCCAGCGAACATAGCCCGCCCGCCAAGCACGATGACCGCCCCAGAGGAGCAATAGACCCAGGACGATGTAGACAATGGGTGGCGGAGACTTGACAACCATGATTCAGGGAAGAAAACGCCGACCTTCGGCCAGCAAAGACACTGCTCGCGCCCTCAGGGATCCTCAAAAACCCGTCTTTTCAAGGATTTTCAGAGGCTTCTCGAAGAATAACTTAAGGGTGGGGACGGTAGGAAGGGCTGTTGCGGTATTGACGCTCTAGCTGCTCCACAATGGAAACAGGAACAGATGGGGTTTCTGGGGGCTCTTCTGGTGGGGTGCCGGCCTGCGGTCTGGTCTCCGCGTTGAACTGCCGAGATGTTGCCCAAACCACTGCTGCAATCAGCAAAAGGACGATAGCGGCACCGTAAAGAAAGGCGACGATGGCCATCGGGTCAATGGTTTAGCTTTCCCCTTCCATGATAAAGGCTGTCGAGAATCACCCACTTCGGGATCCCTTGGAGCAAGCGCTGTGGGACTGGCATCGGGGACAGGCCAAGGGATCCCTGCTCTTGCATGCCTACGGCCTGGAGGGGATCCCGCTGGCGGAAGAGCCCCAGGTGGTCTCCCCAGAGGTGTTCTTCACCCAAGAGTTGCCGGAGGTGGAAGCCTTGGCCTTGGAACTCTGCCGCGGTCGGGTGCTAGACATCGGCGCCGGTACGGGCCGCCACAGCCTGCTGCTGCAGGAAGAAGGATTTGCCGTGGCCGCTTTGGATCGCTCCCCTGTGGCTTTGCAGATTATGGCAGAGCGGGGGGTGCGTTGCCGCATTGCCGCCGATCTTTTCCACTGGGCGGGGCCAGGAGAGCCCTTCGATACCCTACTCCTGCTGATGAACGGCGTCGGCTTGGCGGGATCCCTGTCGGGGTTAGAGCATTTTTTGCGCTTGGCCCGGCACTGGATCCAGCCCACGGGGCAGTTGCTCTTAGATTCCACCGATCTGAGCGATGCCGGCAACCCTGCGGATCTGGAGGATCTGCCGGCAGAAAGAGAATCAGAAAACTGGGAAAGCCCCTCTGGCAAGCTGACCGAGCCTGCCCACCTCGAAGCAGGTGGCTCAGAAGATTGGCAGGAAGGGAGCGAGGCAAAAGCCAAGGTAGTGAACTTTGTAGCCGAGTACAACGGCCAGCGGGGGGATCCCTTTCCCTGGCTATTTGTAGATCCGGAAACCCTGCTGCAGTGTGCCCACGCCAACGGCTGGCAGGGGCAGATTGTCTATCAAGAGCCGGAGGGGGCTTTTCTGGCACGCCTCACCCCCTTCTGAAGGACTCGCTAGTGGGAAAGGATCTGGGATAAAAACAGGCGGGAGCGCTCTTCTTTCGGATTGCTGAAAAACTCTTGGGGGGTGTTTTCCTCCACGATCTTGCCGCGGTCGAAGAAGATAATCCGATCCGCCACCTCGCGGGCAAAGCCCATCTCGTGGGTTACACACACCATGGTCATCCCCGAGCGGGCCAACTCCCGCATCACGTCCAGCACCTCCTTGATCATCTCTGGATCCAAGGCCGAGGTGGGCTCATCGAAGAGCATCACCGCCGGATTCATGGCCAAGGCGCGGGCAATCGCCACCCGCTGCTGCTGCCCCCCCGAAAGTTGCCCCGGGTATTTTTCTGCTTGCTCGGCGATCCCCACGCGGCTTAGCAGTTCCATAGCCCGCTCTATCGCCTCACTTTTTTTCATCTTTTTCACGTGGATTGGGCCAAGGGTTACATTTTGCAAAACCGTGAGATGGGGAAACAGGTTGAACTGTTGAAAAACCATGCCCACCTCGCGGCGAATGGCATCGATGTTGCGCAGGTCGCTGGTTAGCTCAATGCCATCTACCACAATGCGCCCTCTCTGGTGTTCTTCTAAGCGGTTCAACGTGCGAATAAACGTTGACTTGCCCGAACCTGAAGGCCCACAGACCACCACCACCTCTCCGCGGCGGATGCGGGTGGTAATGCCCTTGAGGACGTGGAAATCGCCGTACCATTTGTGAACATCTTCGCATTGGATAATGTCAGCGCTGGCTGCACTTTGCGGAGAGAGTGAAGACCTTATGTGCGGGGATCCTTGCATGGGTGGGTGACTCCCTAAGTTTCACCAAAGCAGGCATGGGTACCATGGCAGAACTGGCCGAGCCACAACCGTAGCCTCTGCAACATTTCCATACGCCCTGACATGTAAGGCTTTGAGAAAATCGTAGGCGCCTATGGCAAACCATTCTATGGGGTGTGGGGTGTGGCAGGAGTGTAACCCAATGGCACGGTATCTCGGTTGAAGTGCCGTGTATGAACGACTGTTGACGACGAAGATCTTGAGGATTGACATGGGGTAATTTTATGAACTGGATAAAGCATTTGAACGGATTGGCTCCCTTGGCCGGGGCACTGGCGTTGTCTATGGGCCTGCAGTCCCTTCCCGCTTGGGCGCAGCTGGGGCCGCTCACCGACCGCATCAAGGCTCGGGGTGAGTTGATCTGTGGGGTGAACAACCAACTGCCCGGATTCGGCAACCTGGATGATCAAGGCAAGTATGTGGGTTTTGATATCGACATCTGCCGGGCTGTGGCTGCTGCCCTGTTTGGCGATCCCGACAAGGTTCGGTATGTCTACCTGGCAGCGGCCAACCGTCAATCGGCCATTCAAGCAGGCGAAGTCGATATGATCAGCCGCAACACCACCTGGACCCTCACCCGGGATCGCGAGTGGGCGGTGACCTTCGGCCCCACCACCTACTACGACGGCCAAGGATTTATGGTGCGGAAGTCGCTGGGGGTGGAAAAGCTGGAAGACCTGAACGGGGCCACCATCTGTGTGATTGCCGGCACCACCACCGAGCTGAACTTGGCGGATACCTTCCGCGCCCGTGGCATTGCCTTTACGCCAGTAACCTTCGACGGCGATGATTCCTCTTTCAACGCCTACGAAGAGGGCCGTTGCGATGCCATCACCAGCGACCAAAGCGCCCTCATCTCCCGCCGGGCCAGCTTGGCTTCTCCCGACGACCACGTGATCTTGCCGGAGGTGATCTCCAAAGAGCCCTTGGGGCCGCTGGTTCCCCACGGAGATGAGAGTTTTTCCGACATTATGAACTGGACGGTCTACGCCCTCTTCTATGCAGAAGAAAGGGGGATCACCAGCGCCAATGTGGACGAGTTCCTCAAGTCGGAGGATCCGGACATTCGCCGCTTCTTGGGCCAGGAGGGCAACCTGGGAGAGCTGCTGGGCCTGAAGCCGGATTGGGTGGTCAATGTCATCAAGGCGGTGGGCAACTACGGCGAGATCTTCGACCGCCACCTGACCCCCTTGGGCGTGCCGCGGGGCTTGAACCAGCCCTACACCAAAGGCGGGATCCAGTACGCGCCGCCTTTCCGCTGATCGGCTGATTCGGAATCCGGGCCTAGGGATCCCGGTTGGTCAGTACCGGCCAGGGATCCCCTATTCTCTGCTGTGCTCTGAATTTTTGCTTGCCCCGCATGACTTCTCTGTCCGACCAGTCCCACCTTCGCCCCCCCTGGTGGCGGAATGAGCGCATCCTAAAAGTTCTGCTGCAGGTGGCCTTTGTCGTGGCCGTGCTGCTGGTGTTCGGGATCCTCGCCCAAAATCTCCTCGCCAGCATGCGTCGCCTGGGCATCAGCTTGGGATTCCGCTTTTTGGGCAACTCTGCCAACTTCGGCATCACCGAAGGGCTTATCCCCTACGACCCTTCCGAGAGCTACCTGAAGGCGCTGGTGGTGGGGGCGGTGAACACCCTCTGGCTGTCCGCGGTCAGCATTGTGTTGGCGACGGCGATGGGCTTTGTCTTGGGGATCGCCCGCCTCTCCAGCAACTGGCTGGCCCGCCAATTGGCTACCGTCATCACCGAGATCTTTCGCAATGTCCCGGTGCTGCTGATCGTGATCTTCTGGTACCAGGGGGTGATCCTCACTCTGCCAGGGGTGCGCAACAGCCTCTCTATTGGCGGGCTTATTTTTATCAACCAACGGGGAGTGAAGCTGCCCGGCCTGGATTTGAGCGGATGGTTTATCCCTACACTGGCCATTGTGATTGGGGCTGGGTGGGGGATCCGCAAGCTGCTCCTGGCCCGTCGCCCCGAGCTGGGATCCCTGCAGCGGAACCTGTGGGTGTCTGCGGGGGTGGTGCTGCTGGCGGTGGCCTGTTGGGTGCTCTTCCCGGAGCCGCCGGTGCGGTTGGACATCCCGGCGCTGGAGCGCTTCAATTTTCGGGGCGGGATCCAACTTTCGGCGGAGTTTACCGCCATGATGCTGGGCTTGGTGACCTACACCGGCTGCTATATCGCCGAAGTGGTGCGCGGATCCTTTTTGGCGGTGCCGCGGGGGCAGTGGGAGGCGGCCCGGGCCGTCGGCCTGTCGGAGCTGGAAACCTTTCGCTTGGTGATTGTGCCCCAGGCCCTGCGGATCATGATCCCCTCCTTGAACACTCAGTATCTCACCTTGATTAAAAACTCCAGCTTGGCCATTGCCGTTGGCTTCTCCGATCTGTTCAACATTAGCAGCACCATCATCAACCAGTCGGGACGTTCGGTGGAGATGTTCGCCATCCTCATGGCCACCTACCTGACCTTTAACCTGGTGGTTTCCTACGGCATGAACTGGCTCAATGCCCGCGTCAAATTGGTGGAGCGCTAACCCATGCCCAGCAGTCTCTCCTCTCCCCTTGTAGAAGAAAAGGTACTCCCCCCCAGGGAGAAACAAAGTCCTCTGGCTTGGGTGCGCCGCAACCTGTTCGACTCCTGGCTGAGCACCTTGCTCACCTTGGTCTCCGCCTTGGTATTGGCTTGGGCAATTTCCCTGTTCTGGAACTGGGCGTTCACCCAAGCCCGCTGGGAAGTGATCCCGGCCAACCTGAAAATCTTTGCCAGCGGCACCTACCCCAGCAGCCAACTGTGGCGGGTGTGGGCGGTGTTGGGAATTGTGCTGGCCACCTTGGGGGTAGCGGGGGGGGCTTGGGGCGGTGTGCTGCTGCACTACCTCATTCTCTTGGGAGCTGCTATGGGCTTAGCCGCGTTCCTGCCTTTGGGAACCCAGTCGCAGGGGTGGCTGGCGGTTTGCTCTGGCGTCACTTTTGCCGCTATTGCCCTCAGTCGGGGACGGGAATCCTGGCGGCTGGCTTCCATCTGGGTTTGGGCCCTGATCTTGCCCCTCTGTCTGCAGCTGCTGCTGGGCGACCTGGGCCCCCCTTGGCCGGCAGTGCGGGCTGAGCAACTGTCTGGACTGCTGCTGACCTTGATCTTGGCGGCAGCCGCCATGATCATCGGCTTCCCCATTGGGGTGTTGCTGGCGTTGGGCCGGGCCAATCGGGCGTTGCCGGTAATCCGGATCTTCTGCACGCTGGTGATCGAGCTGGTGCGGGGGGTGCCTCTGACCACCATTCTGTTTGCCGCCTGGCTGTTGGTGCCCTTCTTTCTGGGGGGGATCAGCGTCAACCTGATCATCCGGGCGGAGGTGGCCTTCATCTTGTTTACAGCCGTGTACGTGGCCGAGGACGTGCGGGGCGGCCTGCAGTCGATCCCGCTGGGCCAGCTGGAGGCGGCACGGGCGCTGGGCTTGAACCCCTTTCAAGTGACCGCTTTGGTGATTTTGCCCCAGGCGTTGCGGGCAGCTGTTCCGGCGCTGGTGAACGAGTTCCTCACCCTCTTCAAAGACACGTCACTGGTGTTCATTGTCGGCCTCATCGACCTGCTGCAGGCGGGGCGGGTGGTGTTCACTAACCCCAACTGGCTAGGCACCCAGCGGGAAGTGCTGTTTTTTATCGGCCTAATCTACTTCATCTGCTGTTTTGCCATGGCCTATGCCGCCCAGCAGGTGGAAAAGGCGCTGGGCTTGGGCAAGCGCTAAAAACTGCAACCGCTCCCCTTCCCAGTTTCATCTGCTCAGGCCCCGGGATCCCCTTAACGGGCTTGGGCCACCGCCCAATGGCGAGGAGTGTTGGGCAAGTGCTTTTCCCTGGAGAGGGGGCAGCGCTAAGATAGCGGGGAACGTTTCGTTACACCTTGGCCCATGACCCTTGCCTCTGAGACCGAGTCCCCGGAGCAAGCCGCGGCGGCCCCTGAGCCTGGTCGGGTGCGGGATCCGGAGTTTCCCTACGAGGTCGAAATGACCTTGATGGAGCACTTGGAAGAGCTGCGCAGCCGCCTGTTGGCCAGCGTGATCGCGGTGGCGATCTGCATCATCGCCTGCTTTGCCGTGGTGAATCGCATTGTCGCCCTGCTGGAGGTGCCCGCGCAGGGGGTTACCTTTTTGCAACTGGCGCCGGGGGAGTATTTTTTCGTTTCTGTGAAGGTGGCGGCCTACTCGGGGTTATTGCTGGCCACGCCCTTTTTGCTCTACCAAATTGCCCGCTTCGTCTTGCCGGGGCTGAGCGTGAAGGAGCGCAAGCTGCTGGGGCCGGTGGTGCTGGGATCCAGCCTTCTCTTTGTGGCCGGCTTGGTCTTTGCCTACTATCTCCTCATTCCGGCGGCGCTTAACTTTTTCATCCGCTACGGCGAAGGGGTGGTGGATCAGGCTTGGTCCATCGACCGCTACTTTGAGTTTGTGCTGCTGCTGCTGTTCAGCACCGGCCTGGCCTTTCAGGTGCCGATTTTGCAGGCGCTGCTGGGAGGATTGGGTCTGGTGACTGCCGAGCAGATGTTCAAGGGCTGGCGCTACGTGGTTCTGGGCGCGGTGGTGGCGGGGGCCATTCTCACCCCTTCGACGGATCCCCTTACCCAGAGCCTTTTGGCCGGGGCTGTGACGTTTCTATATTTGTTTGGCATTCTGCTGGTGAAGCTCCTTGGCAAATGAGCCGAAGCTGCATGCGCTGATCTTGGCGGCTGGGTTTTCCACGCGGATGGGAGAGCCGAAAGCCTTTCTGCCCTGGAAAGACGGGCAAACCCTGCTCTCTTACCAGATTTTTCAGTGGCGACAGGCGGGGTTTCAACCCTGGGTGGTGCTGGGATCCCAGCATTTGGCGGCAGCCCAACCCCACTTGGCAGGGGCAGAGGTGCTGGTCAATCCGGCTCCTGAGCTGGGCAAGACCCACTCCATTCGGGTAGGGGTGGAAGGGATCCCTGCCGATTTTCAGGTGCTGGCCATTTCGGCGGTGGATCAGCCCCGCCCGGCGTGGATCTACCACAGCTTGCTGGAGTACCATCTGCGCCATCGCGCTTGGGTTACTGTGCCGGTGCATCGAGGGCGACGGGGGCACCCTACCCTGATCGACAGGCGCTTGCGGGAAAAGCTGTTGGATCTCCGAGAAGAAACCCTGGGCCTGCGCCGGTTGTTGCAGGATCTGGGCAGGCGGGTACAGGAGGTGGAGCTCTACACTCCTGAGATCTTCCTGGACTGCAATACCCCTGCCGATATGGAGGCCGCTGCTGCCGGTTGCGACAGCGTTGCCCAGGAGTGAGGGGATCCCCTTCAGCACTTGTCCTGCGACCGGTCGCCTCAGCGGTACCGAGCACTTCGGCGTTGCCCAGCAAGATGTTCTTCCCATTGCTCGTATGAGAAAGGGCCTTTATCCTGCCAGCACCTACGATCCTGCCTGCCCGGTCGGCAGCTACTGGGACAGCACGATAGCAGATCCCGGTTGGCGGCATCCGGCACCTTTGCAAGCGCAGGTGGGCGCGGAGGTGGTCATTGTGGGGGGAGGATTGACGGGGCTATCGACGGCCTTGCACCTGGCCCGCGACCACGGCATCCATGCTTGTCTGCTGGAGGCGGGATCCCTGGGTTGGGGGGCCTCGGGACGCAACGGTGGCTTTTGCGGGGTGGGGTCGAGCCACCTTACCCACACCCAGATGGTGCGGCGGGTGGGCCTGGCAGAGACAGAGCGCTACTACCGGGATCAATGGCAGGCAGTGGAAACCGTTCAGGAGCTGGCGGCCAGCGAGGGCTTCTCCCTAGAGGCTCAGGGACAGGGCTGCTATGCAGTGGCCCATCGTCCACAGGCATGGTCGGAGTTAGAGGCCGAGTACCAGATCTGTACTCAGGTGGCGGGCTACCCGGCCCAGCTCCTCAACCCCAAAGAGCTGCGGGAACGCGGCTTCAACAGCCAAGAGAACCACGGCGCTTTGCACATCGGGGTGGGGTTTGGCCTCAACCCCCTCAAGCTCACCCAAGGACTGGCCCAAGCGGCCCACCGGTGGGGGGCGAAGCTGTACAGCGGCAGTCCGGTCACGGCCTGGGAAAAGGTGGGATCCCAACACATCTGTCACACGCCGGGAGGAACGGTGCGCGCTCGGCACTTGGTCATTGCCACCAATGGCTACACCCCAGAGGCCCTGTATCCCCAACTGGCGGGATCCCTGCTGCCGGCACTGTCCAACATCCTGGTCACCCGACCTCTGACGCCTCAGGAGCAGAAAGCGCAAGGGTGGTGGAATCCGACGCCACTCTACGACATGCGGCGGCTGCTGTTTTATTACCGCCTACTGCCGGATGGGCGTTTGCTGTTTGGGGGGCGGGGCGGCACCCGCGATACCCCGACGGAGCGACGGCAGTTGCGCGCTTGGATGACCCGACAGCTCTATCGTCTTTTCCCCGCCTGGGAAGGGGTGGAGATCGAGTATGCCTGGAATGGACTGGTCTGCCTTTCTCGACAGTTTCACCCCCACATCGGCCCTTCGCCGGCGGATCCCAGCCTGTGGTACGGCTTGGCCTATCACGGCAGCGGTGTGGCCACAGCAGTGTGGGCGGGCAAAATGCTGGCCCAGGAGATCGCCGGGATCCCTTCCCAGATGAGCGCTCTGTTTCGCCAGCCGCCCCGCGCTTTCCCTTTGCCCTGGTTACGGCTGCACTATCTGCGGCTGGGGTATCTCTGGTGGCAGTTGACGGATGGATAGCCTCTCCAAGTGTGCGGGGGATCCCTCTGTTCGGCAGAGAAGTCCTGCCCTAGTCTGGTTGTAGTTCGGGTGGAAACCATCGCTTGTCGTTGCTCCTGAGGTATCCAGTGCTGCTCACGTCTTGCCATCGGCCTGCTCCAGATCCGTCTCCTCTCGAAGCCCAATCGGCAGCCTGTCGCCGCCAACGGCTCTCGCAAGCGGGGCAGCGGCTAGGGTTTGCATTGCTGCTCAGCCTACCCACCATGTTTTGGCCTTGGCCCGGATTTGCCCAAATTGCCGGATCCCTTCTCAGCCCTTTGGTGGCGGCTTGGATCCGTTCTGAGGTGCAGAGGGTCGATAACCTGCAGGTACAGATTGCCGGCTCTGACGCCCAGATTTTGAACGGGCAGATCCCTCAGGCCCAGGTGTCGGGAGACAACCTCAGCTATCAAGGCTTTCAGATCAGTCATCTGCGGCTGCAGGGCCAGGATATTCGCCTCAATGTGGGCGAAGCCATCCAAGGACGGAGCCCACTGCGGCTATTGGCCCCTGTGCCGGTGCAGGTGAGCTTGCGCCTTACCGAGGAAGACCTGAACCGCACCCTTCAGGCTCCCCTCATCCAAGCCCAACTGGCCCAGGCCCAGGTGCAGTTGCCCGTTGGGGGCCAAGTGGTGCCCTTTCTCATCCGCCAGCCTCAGGTCACGCTGGAACAGGGTCGGCTGCGCATCCAGGCTAACCTGACCACTCCGGAAGGGGTGGAAGCGCCGGTGACGGTGCTGACCGGCCTAGAAGCCCAAGGCCCCAACCGGTTGCGGCTGGTCAATCCCCTTTGGGTGAGCGAAGGCCAAGAGATCCCCATCCCCGGCCTGGCCGATTTCCCCATTCAGTTGGATCCCGGCGTGCGCATCGACCGCTTGGAGTTGCAGCCCGGCCAAATCCTCTACGAAGGGATCCTGACCATTTACCCAGAAGTCGCAACCGTGCCGCAGGGATAGTTCGCCTGGGCAGGACGGAGACCTTTCCCGTTCAGCAACGGGTGTGATCGGGATCAATCTCAAAGGGTGTGCCTCTGGGCGAGGATCCCTCTAGCAACCGGAGGGAAAGGGATCTTGCTGGCCGTTTGCGTTGGTGCCCCGTCGGGAACCGCACCGTCCACAAGACGAGAGCAGCATCGACTCCCTTCGGTAGCCGGGCAGGAGTGGTGTATTGAGGTGAGATCATGATCCAGCCATCCAACTGCAAACTCGACCCCTGGGTCGCGGTAGCGGTGCGGAGCACTTGCGGCTGGGCGCTGCCCCTGATCTTGTCGGTCGTTTTTTTGGGGGGATGTGCTGGCGACCCGGTTTCTACAGTCCCTCTGGATGGCGCTGCTGTCGGCACGCGGACGGCCACTCCCGAAGGCCGATCCTTTTCCGATATTCAGCCTGGTCGGGAGCCCCGTCTGAAACACCTTTGGGCCAGTTTTGTCATCACTGCTGAGCAACTGCAATCCGCCCGCGAGGCTCCCGTTTCGCTCCATCCGCAGGCCATTCTCCCCTGCACCGACTGCGAGAGCCTCCGATGGCAGCCGGGATCCCCGCCCCCCACTCCCCCTTCCCGCGCTCTGGGCACCTATCGCCCTGATCAGCTCACCTTCTCCTTTCGAGTGCAGCCCCATGAGATTTCCAGCCGTCCAGGACTCCGTGCTGCTATCACGCTCAGCGGCAGCTTTCATCTGGATACCACCACGCCCCTGATTCACCCCGGCGAAGGGGTGCGCCTAAAGGTTCAGCGGGCGCTTTTGGGGGAAGAGGCCCTAGAACCGCTGCCGCCTCCCCAGGACTTCCACACCCAGCAGATCAGCAGAGGCCAGTTCCAGGAGCGCAGTTGGATCCTTCCTGTCTCGCTGCCGGATCCCGATGCCGGTGAAGTTTTGCCGCCGCTGCGGCTGGAGGTTGTCCTTACCTCGCCGATCCCACCTGACTCTGCCCCCTTTCAACGGGGTAGGCCGCTGCCGCCGCCTCCGGGCCGGCTATATCACGGGGCTGCTTGGCCGGGCATTCCCACTTGGGATCAGCTCTTGTCCTACCGCCAGGCCATTGGTCAACCCCCCGCCTGGGCAGCCGTGGATCACCTCTGGGATCCCCGCCAGGACTTTCCACAGCAGTTGGCCAGTCGCCTGCGGGAAAGCGGCTCAGTCCCCTACCTGCGCCTGCGGCTGGATCCGGCCCAACTTTCCGCCTTGGCCAATGGGGATCACGATGAGACCTTGCGCTCTTGGGCCCGCGGGATCCAGCGCTTTGCCACCCCCATCATCCTGGCCGTCGTCGTTGGCGACGGGGATCCCGTTCGCGGTAGCGGTGCGGAGTCCTCCCTGCAACAACGGGCCTACCAACACCTGATGCAAACCCTGCGCTCTGTTCGCGTTAGCGGGACGGAGTCCTCGGCCAATTTGCTCTGGGTGGTGGAGCTGGACGGAGAAGATGCAGAGGCCGTGTCCGCCTGGGCTAACTTCCCTGGGATGGACTGGCTGAGCCTAGCAGGGGATCCCGCCACCTTTGCATCGGTGTATCGTCGCCTCGAAGCCCTCAACCCGAAAGTGCCTGTGGTGATCCGCGGGCCGGCTCCGGGCTCAGCAACCTCTCAACCGCTGCTGGAAGGTCTGGAGGCGCAGCGCTGGCCTCAGGTGATCGGCTGGAGCTGGACTTTAAGCCCGGACGGGATCCCTCCTGCAGCCGCACAAGATTGGCGGCAGCATCTGCAACAGGGGGATCCCCAGATATGGCTGGGGGAAATGCGGGTGCAGCCCCCGCCCAGCCCCCTTCCCTCGCCCAAGCCTTGAGAAAGGACGACCTGTCTGGAAAAACCTCCTGGAAAAGTCGATAATAGGCCAGCCCGTTTTACCCTTTCTGCCGAAATTGTGGCCCTGATCCCCTCATCACCTCCCCTGTCCCGCTTCGCCCAGGCCATCCAGCGGGGGGAATTTCTGCTCACCGCCGAGATCACCCCCCCCAAGGGATCCGACACCAGCACCCTGCTGTCTTTGGCCCAGCAGCTCAAGGGGCGGGTGCATGCCATCAACATCACGGACTCCAACCGAGCCATGGCCCGCATGAGCCCGTTGGCGGCCTCGGTGCTGTTGCATCAGGCGGGTGTTGAACCGATCCTGCAGTTGGCCTGTCGAGATCGCAACCGTCTGGCCCTGCAAGGGGATCTGTTGGGGGCCTCAGCCCTTGGCCTGCGCAATGTGTTGGCCCTCACCGGGGATCCCATCCACATCGGCGATTGCCCCGATGCCCGCGCCGTGTTCGATCTGGAATCGGTGCGCCTGCTGCAGCTTATCCAACGGCTGAACAACGGCCTAGATTGCAATGGCAAACCTCTCCCGGATGGGGGCACGCATCTGTTGGCAGGGGCAGCGGTAGAACCCCAATCGGGCAGCTTTTCCGGCCTGGAGCGGCGCTTCCACCGCAAGCTGGAAAACGGAGCCCAATTTTTCCAAAGCCAGATGGTCACCGACTTCGAGCAGCTGGAGCGCTTCATGGATAAGTTGGGCCGTCCCGCCGGCAAGCCCATCCTGGCTGGCATCTTTTTGCTCAAGTCGGCCAAAAATGCCGAGTTTATCAACCGCAACCTGCCAGGAGTGAAGATCCCAGACGGGATTATCCAGCGGCTGGCCAACGCCGCCCACCCCCTCGAAGAAGGGATCCGCATTGCCGCCGAACAGGTGCGGCAGGCCCGCCAAATCTGCCACGGGGTGCATCTGATGGCCGTCAAAGCCGAGCACCTCATCCCCCGCATCCTGGATGAGGCCGGGATCCCTCCCCTGACCCACTAGCTCAAGACCTGCTCCAGCCCGTAGACCAAACCTTGAAGCTGCAGCACCTTGCGGATCCCCAGGATCACCCCCGGCATAAAAGCTATCCGATCGGTGGTGTCGTGTCTCAAGGTGAGGGTTTGCCCCATCCCACCAAAAATGACCTCCTGATGGGCGATCAACCCCGGCAGACGAACGCTGTGAATGGGAATGTTGGGGCCAGAGAGCCCTCCCCGCGCACCGGGGATCAGCTCTTTTTCTTCCACTGAGGACTCCGTCCCGCTGTCGCGAACGGGCGGGTTAAAGGTTTTGCCCAATTGTCCCAGCCGTTGTGCCGTCTGTAGAGCCGTGCCGCTGGGGGCATCCGCTTTGCGGTTGTGGTGCAGCTCGATGATCTCAACGTGGTCAAAATACTGCGCCGCCTGCAGGGCCATCTGCTGCAGCAAAATCATGCCGATGGCGAAATTGGGCGCGATCAAACAGCCCACACCGGACTTATCCGCCAGATCCCGCAGCCGCTCCACCTGCTCCGGCGTCAGGCCCGTCGTCCCCACCACCGGGCGTACGCCAAAGGCAATGGCCGAGCGAACATGTTCAAAGGCCGACCGAGGATGGGTAAAGTCCACCATTACGCCGCGGCTGCTGCGCTGCGACAACCTCAGCAACTGCCCCGGCAGGTCGTCGGTAATCTCCACCCCCAGGGATCCCAGGCCCAGCACCTCGCCAATATCCGAGCCCAGTTGAGAGCGGGCCACCGCCCCCACCAACCTCATGTCGGGCGTCTGGGCAACGGCTCGCACCACCTCTCGCCCCATTTTGCCCAAGGCCCCCACCACCAAAACCGGGATGGGGGATTGGGCCGCTCCTGGAGTTGCCAACCCCTGAGAGGGGTCTGCACCACTATCGCGATCGACCGGATCAACCGATGTTGTCACCCGCTGCTGCCCTCATCCAAGCTCTACGAAATGACTGCGAAAGCGGGGGATCCCTGCAGATCCATCACAGCTTCACCTCGATATCTACCCCTGCCGGCAGATCCAGCTTCATGAGAGCATCGATGGTTTTGGAAGAGGGGGAATAGATGTCGATAATGCGCCGGTGGGTGCGGGTTTCAAAATGTTCCCGCGAGTCCTTGTCGGTGTGGGGGGAGCGCAGCACACAGTAGATGCGGCGCCGAGTAGGCAAAGGAATCGGGCCAACCGGCACGGCGTCGGTACGACGAGCCGTATCCACGATTTTGTCGCAGGAAGTATCCAGCAGCCGATGATCGTAAGCCTTCAGGCGGATACGAATTTTCTGTTGAGTCAAGGTAGGCATGGCCGGAGAGCAATCCAGAAAAAGGGGGACTCAAAAAAGCTGGCAGGGAAAGTGCTCCGCGCCACTATCGCAACTGAGTTGGTCTGGGGCCGTCGGCACTCAATCCCTGCCAGGAAAAAGCAGCTTACTTCAGGATCTTGGAGACAACACCCGCTCCGACAGTACGGCCACCCTCGCGGATAGCAAAGCGCATCCCCTGCTCAATGGCGATGGGCTGGATCAGCTCCACCGTCATCTTAACGCGGTCACCAGGCATCACCATCTCTGGCTGGGATCCGTCATCAGCCGTGAAGGAAGAGATGGTGCCGGTTACATCGGTGGTGCGCACGTAGAATTGGGGACGATAGCCGGCGAAGAACGGCGTGTGGCGACCTCCTTCTTCTTTCTTGAGGACATACACCTCAGACTCGAAGCTGGTGTGAGGAGTAATGGTCTTGGGCTTGGCCAGCACCATGCCGCGCTCCACTTCGTTCTTCTGAATGCCCCGCAACAGCACACCAACGTTGTCGCCGGCAATCCCTTCGTCGAGGGTTTTCTGGAACATCTCCAGGCCGGTAACGGTGGTAGAGCGAGTTTCTCGCAGGCCCACCAGTTCCACCGTTTCGCCCACCTTGATGCGACCCCGCTCGATCCGGCCCGTGGCCACCGTGCCCCGACCAGTAATCGAGAAGACATCCTCCACAGCCATCAGGAAGGGCTTGTCCACATCCCGCTCAGGCGTGGGAATGTAGGAGTCCACCGCATCCATCAGCTCATAAATTTTGTCCACCCAAGGATCTTCGCCCCGCTGGGTTTTGGGGTTGGCGGTCATTCTTTCTAGGGCTTTCAGCGCCGATCCTCTGATGATGGGAACGTCGTCGCCGGGGAAGTCGTATTTGGAGAGAAGCTCCCGCACTTCCAGCTCCACCAACTCCAGCAGCTCTGGATCGTCCACCATGTCTGCCTTGTTCAGAAAGACCACCAAGCTGGGCACCCCTACCTGACGGGCCAACAGGATGTGCTCCCGTGTTTGGGGCATGGGACCATCAGCTGCAGACACCACCAAGATGGCCCCATCCATCTGAGCCGCGCCTGTGATCATGTTCTTCACGTAGTCGGCGTGGCCGGGACAATCCACGTGGGCGTAGTGACGGTTGGCAGTCTGATACTCGACGTGGGCGGTGTTGATGGTAATGCCGCGAGCTTTTTCCTCTGGCGCTGCGTCGATTTCATCGTACCGCTTGGCTGTAGCCTGGCCCAAAGCGGCCAAGGTGGTGGTGATGGCAGCCGTCAGGGTGGTCTTGCCGTGGTCAACATGGCCGATGGTGCCAACGTTGACATGGGGTTTGGTGCGTTCAAACTTAGCGCGTGCCATGAATCGTCACTTCCTTTTTGGTTTCAGTCAGCTACTCATTTCCTTTGTTTTTGGCAATGATGGCTTCGGCGATACTGCGAGGAACTTCCTCGTAGTGGCTGAACTCCATCGTGAAGGTGCCTCGACCCTGGGTTTTGGAGCGAATGTCGGTGGCATAGCCAAACATCTCCGCCAAGGGAACTTTGGCATTGACTTTGGTAATGCCGCCTTCTGTATTCATCCCCTCCATCTGGCCGCGGCGGGCGTTGATGTCCCCGATGACATCCCCCACAAAGGCTTCAGGGACTTCCACCTCGACCTTCATCATCGGCTCCAGCAGGGTAGGGCTTGCCCTGCGAGCGGCCTCCTTCAGAGCCATCGAACCGGCGATCTTGAAGGCCATTTCGCTGGAGTCCACCTCGTGGTAGGAGCCATCCACCAGGGTGGCGCGGATGTCAATCAGGGGATAGCCCGCCAGCACACCGGATTCGCAGGCTTCTCGGATCCCTTGCTCGGCTGGCCCAATGTATTCTTTGGGCACAACGCCACCCACAATCTTGGAAACGAACTCAAATCCTGTACCTGGCTCCGCCGGCTCTAGGTCGATAACCACATGGCCGTACTGGCCGCGGCCACCACTCTGGCGAACAAACTTGCCTTCCACGCGGCTAACCGGCTTGCGAATGGTTTCGCGGTAGGCCACCTGTGGGTTACCAACATTGGCTTCTACGTTGAACTCCCGCAGCATCCGATCCACCAAGATCTCCAGGTGCAGCTCGCCCATCCCAGAGATGATGGTTTGATTGGTCTCGGGATCCACAGACACGCGGAAGGTGGGATCCTCCTTGGCCAGGGCCTGCAGGGCCTTGGAGAGCTTATCGATATCGGCTTTGGTTTTGGGTTCTACCGCTACTGAGATCACCGGCTCTGGGATAAACAGAGACTCCAGGATCACCGGCGCATTTTCGTCGCAGAGGGTGTCTCCGGTGGTGGTGTCCTTGAGGCCCACCACAGCTCCCAGATCTCCTGCCCGCAGCTCATCCACGTCCAAGCGTTCATCGGCCTTCAGCACCACCAACCGCGAAATTCGCTCCTTCTTGTTCTTGGTGGAGTTGAGCACATAAGTACCTTTGGTCAACACCCCCGAGTAGACGCGAATAAAGGTGAGATCCCCGTACTTATCACTCATCAACTTGAAGGCCAGGGCGGAGAAGGGCTCATCGTCGCTGGCACGGCGGGACACTTCTGAGCCATCTGGCAGCACCCCCTTGATGGCCGGAATATCCACAGGCGAGGGCAGGTAATCCACCACCGCATCCAGCAGCATCTGGACTCCCTTGTTCTTGAAGGCAGAGCCACACAGCATGGGCACAATTTGGCCGCTGATCGTGCCTTTGCGCAGACCCGCCATCAAGTCGGCTTCGCTCAGATCTTCTTCGGCGAAGTACTTTTCCATCAGAGCTTCGTCCGTCTCGGCCACTGCTTCCACCAGCTTGGCCCGATACTCTGCCACGAGATCTTTCATCTCCTCAGGGATGGGGGCCGGACGAATGTCTTTGCCGATCTCATCCATATAAATGCGGGCTTGCATCCGCACCAAGTCAACAACGCCGCAAAACCCGTCTTCGGCACCGATGGGCAGTTGGATGGGCACAGCATTGGCCTTGAGGCGCTCCCGGATCTGGTTGTAAACCTTGAGGAAATTGGCCCCCATGCGATCCATTTTGTTGACGAAGGCAATGCGGGGCACATTGTAACGATTGGCTTGCCGCCAGACGGTCTCAGACTGAGGCTGCACGCCGCCCACCGAGTCAAAGACGGCGATCACCCCATCCAGCACCCGCATGGAGCGCTCAACTTCAATGGTGAAATCGACGTGCCCAGGAGTATCGATGATGTTGATGGTGTACTCCGGTGCGCCGGAGAGGGGCTGGGAAGGATTTGCGGGATCCCGCTTAGTCCAACGGGTGGTGATGGCCGCAGCGGTGATGGTGATGCCCCGCTCCCGCTCCTGGGCCATCCAATCGGTGACCGCAGTTCCGTCGTGAACTTCGCCAATTTTGTGTACCAGACCGGAGTAGAAGAGAATCCGCTCTGTGGTCGTGGTCTTGCCAGCATCGATGTGAGCCGCGATGCCGATGTTTCGGACTCGTTCTAGGGGAACTGTGCGTGCCACGTCAACCTCCCAATCCTCGTCGCCCTGCGACTTGGGCAAACTAAAAAATCCTTTACAATTCTAATCTTTTTTGCCGATTTTTCTCCACCTCGCTGGAACTCGGGCTGGGCAGAACAGGGATCCCAAAAGTCTCCACTGCTCCGCCAGGCTAATTCAGTAGCGGTAGTGGGCAAAGGCTTTGTTGGCCTCGGCCATGCGATGCACCTCTTCTCGCCGCCGAATGGTGCTGCCAGTCTCGTTGGCCGCGTCGATCAGCTCATTGGCCAGCTTGGCGGCCATGGTGCGACCTGGACGGGTGCGCGAAAAGGTCACCAGCCAGCGCAGCGCTAGAGAAGTGCCCCGCTCTCCTCTCACCTCCACAGGCACCTGATAGGTGGCTCCGCCCACCCGGCGGGCTTTTACCTCTACCAATGGGGTGGCGTTGCGAACGGCATTTTCCAGCAAGGGCAGCGGGTCTTGGCCGGTGCGCTCCCGCACGATGTCCAGAGCCTCATAGAGGATCCTGGCAGCCAGGGATGCTTTGCCCCTCAACATCAACTTGCGGATCAGCATGGTAACCAAACGGCTCCCATATTTGGGATCCGGGGGCACATCGCGGCGAGGAGCACGGTTGCGGCGAGACATAGGAACTGGGTTACCTGTTGCAGATGAGAGTGGCGGAAAGATGGCGAGCGGGATACCGAGGGTTAGAGGTTGAGAGCAACATTACTTCTTCTTGCCGGCGGCGGCTGGAGCTTGGCCGGGCTTGGGCCGTTTCGCCCCGTATTTGGAGCGGCCTTGCTTGCGGTCTTTTACCCCAGCAGCATCGAGGGTGCCGCGAATGATGTGATAGCGGACACCGGGCAAATCTTTAACCCGTCCACCGCGAATCATGACCACAGAGTGCTCTTGTAGATTGTGGCCGATGCCGGGAATGTAAGCGGTGACCTCAAAGCCAGAGGTGAGGCGAACGCGAGCCACTTTTCGCAGCGCTGAGTTGGGCTTTTTGGGCGTTGTCGTGTACACTCGAGTGCAAACCCCCCGCCGCTGTGGACAAGCCTTCAGAGCAGGGGACTTGGTTTTGCGAGCGGCAACACTGCGCTCCTCGCGGATCAGTTGCTGAATGGTGGGCATGAGTTGGCAGAGAAGGTCACGACTTAACTTATCCGGCGATATTGAATCCTAGCAAGGCGGGATCCCAGCGTCAACTTGGGGATGGACTGCTGGGCTGTTAGCCTGGCCGAGTCTGAATTTCGGCCTCGTTCCCCCCTTGCCTCAGCTTTTTAGGAGACTCTGCACACCAGAAAGGATCCCTAGCAGACGATGGGCTGGTTAGATTGGTGGATTGTGCCTCCATGTCCGCTTTGCCGGCGCCCTGCCAAGGCCGTGTTCTGTCAAGACTGTCAAAGGCGGTTGCAGGCGGAGCGCCTCGCCACCTGGCCAGTCACCACTGATCCTTGGCCGCTTTATGCTTGGGGGATCCACCGGGGGGCGCTGCGCAGGGCCATCTACTGCCTGAAGTACGAAGGACAACGGCGCATTGGCTCGGTTTTGGGAGAATGGCTGGGATCCCGCTGGGTGGAAAGCCGACAGCCGTCTTCAGGCTCCCGTAGGGCCTATGGCTTGGACTATACGGTGGTGCCCATCCCGCTTCATGCGGAGCGCCTGCGGCAACGGGGCTACAACCAAGCCGCCTTGATCAGCCAAGCCTTTTGCCAGCGGACAGGTCTGAGACATTGGCCTGAGGCTCTGGTGCGGGTGCGGGCCACAGCGGCTCAACATGAGCTCAACCCGCTGCAACGACAGCACAACTTGGCCGGGGCCTTTGCCCTGAAACAAGTTCCGGCCACACCGGTGTTGCTGGTGGATGACATCTACACCACCGGCTCTACTGTGCAAGCCGCCCAGCAGGTATTGGCCGCTGCCGGGATCCGTGTAGCCGGGGTAATCGTTGCCGCTCAAACCCCAAAAGCTGCCTGTCCAGCCTGGCCCGGAACCCTAGCCCCTATCCCGCCTCCAGCAAATTAAAGGCCGTAACAAACATAAAGTCACAAAACTCACGCACCAAGTTCGGATCCCGCCAGCCCTTGCGGGTTTCCTCCCGCAGCACTCCTATGGCCTGTTCGGCAGTCAAGGCGGGTTTGTAGGGGCGAGGAGAGGTCAGAGCGTCGAAAATGTCGATCACCTGAAAGACGCGGGCCAACAGAGGGATCTCTTCGCCTGCCAGTCCATCTGGGTAGCCGCTGCCATCCCAACGCTCGTGGTGGTGGCGGATGATCGGCAGCACATCCTGCATGGTGCGCAAGCCCCGACAAATGTCTTCGCCGATCAACACATGGGATTTCATGATCTCCCATTCTTCCGGGGTATGCTTGCCCTGCTTGCACAAAATCGCATCCGGGATCCCGACTTTGCCGATGTCGTGCAGGTAGCCGCCCCAGCGCAGGGCCTTGATCTGTTGACGAGACAGCCCCAAGTAACGGCCAAACTGTTCCCCCATGGCCACCAAGCGTTCGCAATGGTCACCCGTGGTGGGATCCCGGCTCTCCACAGCGCGGGCAATGGCAAACAACACCCTGGCAGCGTGATCCAGGTCTTCGTTCAAGCGCTTTTGGTGGATGGATGAGCGTACCCGCGCCAGCAGCTCCATGTGATCGAAGGGCTTGGTCAAAATGTCGTCGGCCCCCACCTGCATCCCCATCAGGCGATTGGAGCGGTCGGTCAGGGCAGTGATCAGCACAACGGGGATCAGGCGGGTCAGCTCATTGGCCTTCAGTTGCCGGCAGACATCGAACCCGCTCATGTTCGGCATCAGCACATCCAACAGCACCAAGTCTGGCCGAAGCCGCTCCACAGCCTCCAAAGCCTCTTCGCCGTTGGTGGCCTCGCTCACGCGGAAGTGGGCCGACCGCAACAGCTCACCGATGTAGAGGCGGCTGCTGGCCTGATCGTCCACCACCAAAACATGATCCGCCTCCGCCAGCTTCGGGTTTAGACGGGGAAAGGGGGTGTGAGTCAGGCGGGAGTTCATGGCGGCCAAAATCTAGTCTTGCATCGAGTGCGAGCTTTCCTCCTCAGCCGGATTCGGCGCAACCCCACAGGGGATCCCAGTCCAAACACTTGGCCGTAGGATGCCAACAAACTCAAACGGCATCCCTCAGCCCTCGTATCTAGACACACTCTACACCCAGGTTTTTAAGACTGTACTCCGCAACTTTGCTGAACCTACTGCCCTCTTTGCAGGGCTGCCTGATGGGGATCCACATTGAGAAACACGGTGGCATCGCCCTCGACACGGATGATGCGCAAAGGGGGCAGCGAGTCCGTCGGGTTTTGGATGCGCTCTTGCAGCTTCTCGTAGAACAGCAGATCCGCCAGTTGCGCGTTCTGCGCTGCCGCTTGTCCTTTCAGCTCAATGGCCCGCTGGTTGGCCGCCGCCAAGATCAGCAGCCGCTCGGTCTCTTTTTCCTGAATTTGCGCCCGCACTGCCGCCGTTTGTGCTGTAATCGAGGCCACCTGTTTGCGTTCAATCGAGTCTCTTAAGGCTTGTGGGAAATCGGGGTTGCCCAGAAACAGGCCCTCCACCTGCACCAGAGGCAGGGTTTGGCCATCGCGGTTGACAGTAGGCATCTCTTGGCGAATCAAGTCCAGCGCTCGTTGTTCGATGGCGGCCCGCTGGCTTTTCCGGTAAAAGTCTTCCGAATCGAAAGAGGCAGAGATATCCCGAATTTTGGAGCGCACCACTGGCACCACCACCGTGGAAAGATAGTTCTCGCCGATGTTGGCGTGCAGCTCGTCCAAAGTGGCGAGGTTGGGCTTGAGGGCAATGGCCACATCGATGGCAAAGGCTTGCCCATCGGCGGTGTTCACGGTGATGGCGTTGCTGATGGCATTGGCCGAGGCGGGGTCGTTGGTAAACTCCCAAACGCGGGTGAGCACGGTGTAGGTGATCGGCGTTTCGATCCCTGGGATCCGGAAGATGACCCCCGGCAATTCTACCCGCCCCTTTTGCAGCCCGGAAAAGGTATTGAAAACTACAGTGGCATGTCCGGGCAAAGTGACGTACAGGCAAGCGCGGAGCACTCCCAGGGCCGCCAAGACGGCGATCCCTCCTACGGTTAACCAACCCACTCTGCTTTGGGGTGCTTCTCCTGTTGGATACATGGCGGCTCCTCGTGGAAAGAGGATGAAAAAGTGCTGGTTGCTATTTGGTAACCAGAGTTTCCAGGCTGGACCCCAGTACTGTGGCTTTCACCACCTCTAGATACTTTGGATTCTGGGTGAGGGCCTGTGCTTTGGCTCGCAATTGACCGGCTTCTGCCTCCGCTTGAGAAATGATGGCGCGGGCATCTTGGCGGGCCTGCTCGATCTCAAATTGCTTTTGCGCCAGTTGATTTTCGGCAATGGTTTTTGCCTCAATGGCCGCTACGAAATCAGGATCGAAATCCACATCCCGCAGCAGAAAATCCAAAACCTCGATGCCGTATTCCTTCAGCAGAAGAGCCACCCGTTCGCGGATTTGGCCCTGGAGCAGCGGACGCTCGGTAGAATACAGAGCCTGGGCAGAAAAGCCGCTGGTCTCATTCAGAATGACCGACCGGACGATGGGGGCGATGCGATCCAGGTAATTTTCCCCCAGTTGCGTATAGACCTTGGGGGCGTCCACAATGCGAAACTGCAGCGTCGCCTCAGCCGCAATCTGCTGCCCATCCTGAGAAAGGGCCACCAGCCGCGGCGCGTAGGCAGTCGGGTCGTTGTCCTTCCAGGTGAGGGCCTGCGTTTTTACATCGAAGGTAACCGTGCGCGAGACAAAAGGCGGCACCCAATGGAGACCAGGCTGCAAAGCCATCGGGCTCACCCCCCCTCCCCAGGTGAACACCACCATATTTTCTCCGTTGCCCACCAGTCGCAGCGGCCTGCCCATCGCCACTAGGATCAATACGGCTCCGGCAAGGGTGGCCTTGGGCAACCAGCGACCAACTCGCCTTTCCCAACCTTCTGCTCGCATCTCCCCATCTCCTGCGCATGCAGCCATTCTCGCGGCTGTGGGGAAATGAGGCCGAGAAATCGCCGCTATCTTTTAAGTTTTCTCCAGGGATCCCGCGAGAGATCCCGCGCTTGCTCGCCCACTGTTCTCAACGATGTCGAGAACTCTACAAAGTTCACAAAAGATCACTTCATACTTTGCAAAGACCCGTGACGGACAGGCGAAAAGGGAAGAAGATTAAGACATAATAAAGATTTGGGTTGCCGTTCATGCTGTCCATTCCCGATTACGAGCGGCGGGACATCCAAGTGCCACTCTCGTGCATCCCCGTTGCCGCCCGGGCCTTGATCCGGCAGGGGGTATCCGTCTGCTGGCGGGAAGAAAGCCTGTCTGCCTTGATTCGTCTGGGATCCAAAGGAGCCGCCGACCGAGCCGCCATTCTGCTGGTGGAAATGAGCCTCATGGGCCAACCTGAGGAGCTAAAAAGCTGGCTGGAGATGTGCTGGCAACTGCCCGCTTGTCCCAGGGAACCGCTGCAGGTGTAGGGGTACCCTCTGTGGACGAATGCGGGATCGGCTTCTGTAGCTATTCCTCTGTAGCTACTCTGAACATGTCTAAGACATCCCCCGCCGCCTTGCCCTGCTAGCCTCTCTCCCACTTTGTTTGGGAAGCTGCAAGCTTTTTTGCTCGAATTCTACCGAGTTTGTACCCCAGACTACAGCGCTGCTCAATCCAATTGTGACCTCAAGGTTTGCACTCCCCGCCGCGACCAGCTTACCGCTCCAGACCGATCGGCTACGTAGAGAGGTCGTTGTTTCTGCCGGAACCAGGTGACCACCGTCTCGCCGACAGAGCCAGAGCTAATGCCCGCCTGCACCTGAAAGCGCTCCAGGAGATCCAAAATCAGGGATCCCCCGTCCCACCACAGCCAGTCGATCTGGGCCGGCATCAGTGGGGATCCGGTTAGCTCGGCTTGCACATGGGTGCCGGCAGAGCCCAGCAGCAGCCAATGGGATCCCTCTGTTTCTAAAGTCAACACCAGGGGGTTGGTGTGGATGGCCTGTAGGCTCAACCGCTGCGACACCGGGATCCGGTCGGCAGGCTGCAACACTCGATAGGGGATCCCGGCAGCTTGCACGGCACTAAGGGAACGCAGGTAACTTTCGGAAGCCGCATTAGCCCCTCCCCCATCCCAGAATTGCCCAATCGCGTTGGCGGGACGTACTCCTTTGGAGAAAGCCGACAGCAGGATCTCCCAGCCGCCATTGGCAGAGCCGGCGGAGGTCATGGCCACCGCCCCGTCCAGACGGTGCAAGCCCTGCTGCCGCAAAAAGGGCAACACCGTGCGTTCTGCCAAACGGGGATCCCCGCTGTTGAGCAAGAGGTGGCGCCCTTCCGCTTGAATGGCCAGGATGGGAATTCGTCCACTGGCCAGGGCGGTGATCTGAACGGCTGGCCCCGGCCACATCCTTGGACCCAGGAGGATGGCGGCCATGATCAGGGCTGTGCCCTGCCAGCGGAAGGCCTGTCGCCACCGCGGCCAAAAGGTTAGGGCCACCAGCGCGCCGTAGAGGAGCAAGCACTGGAGCAGAGAAACTCCGCCGGTGTAGTAGGAGCTGAAGGGCCAACCGGCTATCCAGCTCACCCAGTTGATCAAAGGCGTGAGAAGCAGCCCTAGGGGCCTTGCCAGCAGGGATCCCAGCCCTGGAGAGAGTAAAGCCACAAAGGCCACCCCGAACCCCGCCACCAGCAGCGGCAGCAACAGGATCATCAGCAGGGGATTGGCCAGCAGTGAATAGGTGGGGATGCGGCCAAAGATGGCCACCTGCAGCGGCAAAGTCCAGATCTGGGCGGCCAGAGGAACGGCCAAGGCGGTGGCCACTGCCGGGGGCAAAAAGTCCAAGCGGGAAACGATGGGAGCTGTCCCCACCAGCAGGCCCAGGGTGGCGGCGAAGCTGAGCTGGAACCCCAAATCCGTAATCCACATGGGCTGATAGATTAGCAACACCACCGCCACCACCAGCAACGTGCCCAGCGGATTGAGCCTAACTTTTCCCTGCAGGCGCGGCTCCGTCAGCACCACCATGGCTGCTGCCCCCATCAGTGCTGCCCGCAACACCGAAGGGCTGAACCCCGTCAGGGCAATGTAAAGCCCCAGCACTGCCAGAATGATCCCCTGCTGCAGGCGCACCGCCAGCCGGCGCGTCAGGACAAACACCACCCCCACCAACAGCGACACATGAAACCCAGAAGCGGCCAGCGCATGGGCCATGCCGATTTCCCGGAAGGCATCCTGCAAGTCGAAATCCAATTGGGCGGCCCGGGATCCCAGCACCAAGGAAGCCAACAGATTTCCCTGCCGCTCTCCTAGCCCGGCGATGAACGCTTCCCGCACCCGCCGCCGCAACACCCAGCCCCCCCAGCTCTTTTCCCCGGGCTGCGGGATCACCTCGCGAGCGCTGAAGCCGGCAAAAGCCCCCTGGCGCTGCAGGTAGGCTTGAAAATCGAAGCTGCCTGGGTTCAAGGCCGGACTGGGCAGGTACAGGGATCCCGTCAGGCGCACCCGTTGGTTGGGGTGCAGTTCCCCTCCTGGTGGGGCAAAGGACTCTGTCCGAGCAGCGCGAACGGGGCTGGTGGTGACATAGAGCTTGCCGGAGACCGGACGAGCCGTGGAGTTGGCTTCCAACACCTGCTCTGCTCTCAGCCAAAATTGCAGCCGTCCGCTGCGGGTGGGACGGGGTTCCGAGAGGACGGTGCCCACCAAGTTCATCTGCTGCTGGGGGGCCAACAGACTGATATCCGTCGGGCCGGGAAAAGGCTGCCGCCAACCCAGGTAACCCCAAGCCAGACACCCCACCAGACCCATCGCCAGCCAAGTGCGGGCCAGACGCGGTTGCCGCCGGCACAGCAGGGATCCCGCCAGCCCCAACCCCAGAGGGATCCCCCATCCCCATCCGGCAGCCTGAGGCCAAGCCCGCACCAGCAGGCCCAAGATCCAGCCCAACCCCAGCAGATAGGTTCTTTCCATGTGCCGCAGACCCGTCTGCCCCCCACTGTACCGATGTGGTCAAGCGGGATCCATTGCGTTGTCTTAACCTTGCTCACCTGCCGAAAAATCGTATTAAAGGATACTCTTTCTCGACCTTGGCAAAGGGAGTGTAGATTAGGGCTGGTTGCGTCAGCAGGATGTAGTCCTTGGAAGTTTCCAGCGCCGGCATCCTGAAAACGAGCACAAGTTGTCCGTCCCCTTCCCCGCTGGTTCCCCTAACCCTATGCGCATCCGATCCATCCGCGTTCTCAGTGGCCCCAACTACTGGAGTATCCGTCGTCACAAGCTGATCCAAATGCGGCTCGATCTGGAAGACTTGCGGGAGCGGCCCACCAACACCATCCCAGGTTTCAAAGAAAGGTTGGAGGCCCTGTTGCCGGGACTGTGGGAACACCAGTGCTCCCGCGGCTGCTATGGGGGATTCTTGCAACGGGTGGAAGAGGGCACCCTCATGGGCCATGTGGTGGAGCATGTGGCCTTGGAGCTGCAGACCCTGGCCGGCATGAAAGTGGATTTTGGCCGCACCCGCGAAACCTCCACCCCCGGCACCTACAACGTGGTGTTCGAGTATCAGGAGGCAGAGGCCGGGCGCTTTGCAGCCAAAGCTGCAGTCTACCTCTGTCAAGCTTTGGTGGACGGAGAAGACTACCGTCGCGACCTGGAGCTGGACATCCAAGAGTTGCGAGAGATCCGAGAAAATGTCCGCTTCGGCCCCAGCACCCAAGCTTTGCTGGACGAGGCCGCCCTGCGCGGGATCCCCTATCTGCGCCTCAACAAGGGATCCCTGGTGCAACTGGGCTATGGCGTCTATCAAAAGCGCATCGAAGCCACCACCACTGAAAAAACCAGCATCATTGCCGCCGACCTGGCCGCCGACAAACGGGCCACCAAAGAGCTGCTGCAGGACATGGGGATCCCGGTGCCCAAGGGCTATACGGTGCGTCGCCGCAGCGAGCTGGCAGCCACCATCGAGGATGTGGGGGGCTTTCCGGTGGTGATCAAGCCCCTCAACGCCAACCACGGCAAAGGCATCACCGTCAACATCACCAGCCTGGAAGCCGCCGAGATTGCCTACGATGCTGCCAGCCAATACTCCGATGTGGTGTTGGTGGAAAAGCACCTGGTGGGGGATGACTACCGCCTGCTGGTGATCAACAACAAGCTGGTGGCTGTGGCCAAACGGATCCCAGCCTATGTGGTGGGAGATGGCCGTTCCACCATTCAAGAGCTGATCGACGAAGTCAACAGGGATCCGCGACGGGGGTTTGGCCATGAAAACGTGCTGACCCAAATCAGCGTTGACGACATGACCCTGCGCATCCTCGAAAGCAAAGGCTACACCCTGGATACAGTGCTGCCCGAAGGAGAACATTGCACCCTCAAGTCCACGGCCAACCTGAGCACCGGCGGCATTGCCGTCGATTGCACCGATATCATTCACCCCTACAACGCCTTCATCGCCGAACGGGCAGCCCAGATCATCGGCCTGGATGTGGCGGGTATTGACCTCATCTGCCCGGACATTGCCCAGCCCGTCAACGAAACCGGGGGCGGCATTGTCGAGGTGAACGCTTCTCCGGGTTTGCGCATGCACCTGGCCCCCAGCGAAGGGATCCCGCGCAATGTGGCCGAGCCCATCATCGACATGCTCTTCCCCCCCGGCAGCCACACCCGCATCCCCATCCTGGCCGTCACCGGCACCAACGGCAAAACCACCACCACCCGCCTGATCGCCCACATCCTCAAAGGCATCGGCAAGCGGGTCGGCTTTACCACCACCGACGGCGTTTACATCCAAAACCATCAAATTGCCAAGGGAGACATGACCGGCCCCCACAGCGCCCGCCTGGTGCTCAGGGATCCCACCGTGGAAGTAGCAGTGCTGGAAACGGCGCGGGGCGGCATTTTGCGAGAGGGTCTGGGGTTCCCGGAATGCGATATCGGCGTGGTGCTCAACGTAACCTCAGATCACTTGGGGTTAGGGGATATCGAAACCCTGGAAGACATGGCCCGCGTCAAATCCGTCTTGGTGGAAGCGGTACACGAGCGGGGCTACGCCGTCCTGAATGCCGACGATGGCCTGGTGGCAGCCATGGCCGCCAATGTTAAGGCGACGGTGGCCTACTTCAGTATGAACCCGGAAAATCCCCTCACTCAAAAGCACATTGCTTCCGGGGGCACGGCGGCTGTTTATGAAGAGGGCCACATCTCCATTTTGAAACGGGGCTGGAAACTGCGCATCGAAGATGTCAGCAACATTCCCCTCACCCTCTCCGGCAAAGCCAGCTTCATGATCCAAAATGCCCTAGCCGCCACCTTGGCAGCCTTCCTGCACGGGGTTTCCATCGACGACATCCGCATGGCACTGGGCACCTTCACCAGTTCTGTGGCCCAAACCCCTGGTCGCCTCAACTTGTTCGATGTGGGGGGCTACCAAGTGCTGGTGGACTATGCCCACAACCCGGCAGGTTACGAGGCCATTCAAAGTACCCTAGAGCGCTGGGATTGCCAACGAAAAATTGGGGTTATCGGCGGGCCTGGGGATCGGCGCAACAGCGACCTACGAGAGCTGGGAGTCTTGGCAGCGCGCATGTTCGACCGAGCCATTGTCAAAGAAGATGATGACCGGCGAGGACGGGAACCAGGCGAGGTGGCCGCCCTAATCCGGCAGGGTTGGGAACAGGAAAAGGCAGGGGATCGTCTGCAGGAAATCTTGGATGAGGCAACTGCTATCGAAACCGCTCTGGAGAAAGCCGAACCCGGAGACCTGGTGGTGATCTTTCCGGCGGATGTACAGCGCACCATCCAGATCATCACCCGCTTTCAAGACAAGCTCAATCCCAAACCCAGTTACCGTGGCTCCTCCTACAGCATCGGCCCAGATTTGATCTCCCCCAGCCCTGACGTCAAACTGTCTTAGGCTGGCTGCCGACAACTCCAGAGTGCTCTATGGCCTCCATTCCTGGACAGACATCGAGAATTGAGTGGGCGGAGGTGACCCATAAGTCCTCGGCGGCGATATCCTAAGTTTAGGCTGGCGGGGGCGGGTGACTTGTCTTTTGGGAAGCAGCAGGTGTTCGGCTCAGGGGATCCTCGGCTTTTCAGAAGCCTTAACCGTTCTAAAAAAGTCTGAGGGATGGCAGACAGAACTTTGGGGATCCCAAAAGGTCTAAAGACTCCGTCCCGCCGACGCGATGGGAATGTCGTTAGGGTAGTTGTGAATTTGGCAAGGAAAACAGCTCATGGACAGCGCTCTGCTTCAAGCGGCTCGCCAGATTTATCAATTTCATCTGCAGTATCGACCGGAAGTGCTGGAGCAACCCCCGCGGGGAGTAGTCATCCACCGCCGTACCCTGCGAGGGGATCTGATCTTTTCCGAGTTTCCCATTCTGCTGCCCCAGGAAACTTTTATTCCGCTGCAGCAATTGGAGCCGCTGCGGTGAGACACAAGGAGCTACGCTGACAGAGCAGATCCCCCCTTCCTCTTCTGCCTTTGGGAACTCCGTCCCGCCGACGCGAAAGGAATGGCTGCCACGCTCAAGGCTCTCCCCTACTGCGCAACGCTCGCGTGATGTGGCTAAGCAACGCTGATGTGAACAGCACCTGGGAGCTGCACCTACTGGGCTGGGTGCTGGTACTGGTACTGGGGGCCTGTGTGGGCAGCTTCTTGAACGTGGTGGTCTATCGCCTGCCGCAGGGTCTCTCTCTGCTCTATCCTGGATCCCACTGTCCAAGCTGCAAAACACCACTGGGCCCGACGGAGAACATTCCCATCCTGGGCTGGTTGTTGCTGCGCGGTCGTTGCCGCCATTGCGGAGTGCAGATTGGCTGGCGCTACCCTGCTGTCGAGGCGTTGACGATGGGCCTCTTTGCCCTCAGCATCGGAGTTTTGGGGTTTTCTGCCCAAGGGATCCTCACCTGCGTCTTGTTGAGCTGGCTGTTGGCCCTGGCGCTCATCGATCTGGATACCTTTTTGCTACCGGAGGAGCTGACCCGTTCGGGGCTGGTGGCGGGGCTTTTGGCCCGTCTGGCCTTGCCGTGGCTACAGGGATCCGGATCCCTGGCTGCTACGGGTCTGTCACTGGTGGCAGGGATCGCAGGAGCTGTGCTGGGCCTCTGGCTGCTGGAGGGGATTGGCCTCTTGGCCCAGTGGGTCTTGCGGCGGGAGGCCATGGGTGGGGGAGATGGCAAGCTGTTGGCCCTGATCGGCATGTGGTTGGGGTGGCAGGGGGTGACAGTCACCCTGCTGCTGGGCTGCGGGTTTGGCCTGGTGGGCAGCCTGCTGGCTATAGGCTTGGGGCAAGCCCGCCTGGGAAAACCCATCCCCTTTGGCCCCTACCTGGCCTTGGGTGGAGGGGTAGCGGCTCTGGCCGGATCCCAACTGGTGGAGGGCTACCTACGCTGGGCCGGATTGGTGGGGTAGAGGGAACGTCCATTCAACATTGGATACTTCATGTTTCGGGATCTATGACTTCAAACTGATCGGGAAAAAGAATGAGATTAAAATATCGAAAACCTCCTACCAAGCTCAAATCCGGAACCGCTAAATCAACCGCATAGCCTTCAGTGGGATCTGAGTAACATTCCACAATGGATCCCTGAGTTCCAGCAGGAATAGTGGTCTCGCTGAAATACTCCTTGACATCTGCCACAGTTTTGACTCTACTGTATGGCTTGATTCTAGAAGTGGTTTTACTCATCATTGTGTACCTCTAGCCAATTGGTGACCAAACGAGGGATTAAACTTTCCTTATCAACCTGCCACACGGTCACTAAAGTGCCTTTTTTCTGATTGAGGCCCAAAATTTCAATCTTGACTCGATAGCGGCTTCCATAGGGTGTTGGAAACGGATCCCCGGCTAAGGCGCAAGGCAGAGCAGCAGTAACCTGTTGCAGAATGTGAGCAAATCCCACCCTTCTTCCCTCTGGTGTACTGACATCATAGCCAAGCTCTGCAAAGGCAATCCACTTGCCTTGATTTCCAGGATTAGCTGGATTCATAGAGTAATCAACGAACTTGGCAGGATCCACTGCTGCTTCAGAAGCCCTGGGCAAGGATCCGGCCATGGTTGCAGCTTTTGCCGACTTCACGTAAGGTCTAAGGACTCCGTCCCGCTGGCGCGAACAGTAGCCCAGACGTCTCACGCTAACCTGAAACAACCATATTAATTACTCCACCCCTTCGATTCTGTCCTCGATCTCCTGATACAGCTCCTGCAGGCGCTCGATATTGGCCTGGGAAGTCTGCCAATAGCCACGCCCATGCACCTCTAGCAGGGATCCGACAATGCGCCGGAAGGAGTGGGGGTTGAGGTTCATCAAGCGCTGCCGCATGGCCTCATCCTTGATGAAGGTCTCGTTGGTTTCCTCGTAGATCCAGTTGTCCACCGCGCCTGCCGTAGCTGACCAGCCGGAGGTGTTGACCAACCGCTTGGCGATCTCCCGTACCCCTTCGTAGCCGTGCTTGAGCATCCCCTCATACCACTTGGGATTGAGGAGCTTGGTGCGGGCGTCCAGACGGATGGTTTCGCTCAGGGTGCGGATCTGGGCGTTGGGCGTGGTGGTATCCGCCATGTAGGCAGAGGGGGCTTTGCCATCCGGGCGCAGGCTCTGCACCAGCTTGGTGGGATCCGCGTCGAAGTAGTGGCTGACATCGGTCAGGCTGATCTCCGAGGAGTCCAGGTTCTGGAAGGTCACATCCACCGTCTTCAAGCTGGCTTCAAAAAGCTGCCGCATCTGCTGGTTAGGCAGATTCGAGCCAAAGGCAAAGGACTTGCGGGATAGGTACATCTCCCGCAGCTCCCTCTCGTCCTCCCAGGAGCTGTTTTCCACCGCCAGGTTGATGTTGGCGGAGTAGGATCCGGAAGCGTTGGAAAAGACCCGCGTTGCCGCCTGCTCCAACGTCAGCCCCAGTTCTTCTGCCTGCTGCAAGGCGTGCTTGCGCACAAAGTTCAGCTCCGGTGGCTCCACCGCTGCGGCCGCCAGCTTCACCGCCCGGTCGATCAGGTCCATCTGGTTAACAAACAGATCCCGGAACACCCCCGAGCAGTTCACCACCACATCAATGCGGGGCCGGCCCAGTTCCTCTAAGGGGATTAACTCCACCTTGTTCACCCGCCCCAGGGCATCGGGTTTGGGTCGCACCCCCAGCAAACACAGCACCTGCGCCAGGGATTCCCCATAGGTCTTGATGTTGTCGGTGCCCCAGAGCACCACCGAGATGGTCTCCGGGTACTTACCGCCGTTGCTGCTCATCTCGCGGGCCAGCAGCCGTTCCACCACGATCTCCGCAGACTTAATCGCGGCTGCCGTGGGGATGGACTGGGGATCCAAAGCGTGGATGTTGCGCCCTGTCGGCAACACATTGGGGTTGCGGATGGGATCCCCTCCCGGCCCCGGCGAAATGTACTCCCCTTCCAAGGCCCTCAGCAGGGATCCCAGCTCATAATCTGCCGTAATTTGCTTGAAGCACTCTTCCAGGAACTCAAACAAAGGCTTCAAAAGATCCGGATCCACCTGTGGGTAGCCCGCCTCCTTCAGGGCCATTAGCCACGGCGCTTGCCGACCCATGTTGAAGAAGTTGAGCTTGGCCACCCTAGAGACCCGCCCCTGGGCATCGGTCTGCTCCTGCACCAGAGCTGCCACTGCCTTTTGACAAGCTTTGTTGATGCGATCCAGCAGCTCCGTATCCGCCAGGTGCCCCCGATCTCGGTTGCGGTAGATCTCGTCGATGTCCCGGCCCAGGCTTTGGGCAAGAATGCGCGGCAGACCCAGGATCCCTTCTTCCGGGCGGTCGATGCTGGCAATGCTCACCAAGGTGGCAATCGCCTCTTCGGCGGTGGGGGGCGCCCCGATCACGTGCAGGCCACAGGGCAGCAGCCGCGACTCGATCTCCATGAGCTTGGCGTAGATCTTGCCCACCACCGTGTCCCGCTCCTCCAGGCTCAACTGGGCAGCATCCCCCGCAGGAAGATCCACATCCTTATCCAGGTTCACCAGCCGCGCCTTGTCGCAGATGGTGTTAACAATCTGAATGCCGCGCCCCCCTTCCCGCAGGCTTTGGTAAGAGCCGATCAGCTCCCGCAGCTCCTGCAGCCCTTTGTAGAGGCCCGCGTTTTCCGCCGGCGGCGTCAGGTAGCTGATGGTGCAGGCGTAGCCCCGCCGCTTGGCGATGGTGGCTTCGCTGGGGTTGTTGGCCGCGTAGTAGTACAAGTTGGGCAAAGAGCCGATCAAATTATCCGGGTAGCACTCCCCCGACATGCCGATCTGCTTGCCCGGCATAAACTCCAGGGATCCATGGGTGCCAAAGTGCAACACCGCATCCGCCCCCCAAACTTTCTCCAGGTAGGTGTAGTAGGCAGCAAAGCCGTGGTGGGGGCTGGCTGACCTGGAAAAAAGCAGCCGCATGGGATCCCCTTCATAGCCGAAGGTGGGCTGCACCCCGATGAACACATTGCCAAAGTGCTTGCCGTAGATGAGCAGGTTTTGCCCATCGGTATTCAGGTGCCCCGGCGCTGGCCCCCAGTATTGCTCGATGGCTTTCACGTAGGGTGTCAGCGCCTCGTACTCCCGCACCGACAGTTTGGCGGCCACATTCAGCTCCGGGCTGGCGTACTGGGCCTGGGGATCGTGCAGGATGGACTCCATCAGCTCCTGTGGGGTTTTGGGCAGCAAGGACTCCGTCCCGCTGTCGCGAACAGAGCCGAGGTCATAGCCGTTGTTGGCCAGGGCCTGCATCACCCGGTGAATAGAGGCAAACACATCCAAGTAGGCCGCCGTCCCCACATTGCCCTTGTCCGGCGGGAAGCTGAAAACGGTGATGGCGATCTTCTTCTCCAGCTTGGGCTTACGTCGCAGGTTGGCCCACTTAATCGCCCGCGCCGCGATCAACTCAATCCGATCCTGCATGGCATGGGCTTTGCCGGTGGCCGCATCCCGCCCTGAGAGGATGATGGGATCGATGGCCCCGTCCAGCTCGGGAATGGCAATCTGCAAAGCCACCTGCACCGGGTGTAGGCCCAGATCGCTGCTGGCCCATTCTTCCGTCGATTGAAACACCAAGGGCAGCGCCACCATGTAGGGGCGATTCAGCCGTTGCAGCGCTTCCACTGCTTTGGGGTGATCCTGCCGCGCCGGCCCCCCCACCAGGGCAAATCCCGTCAGCGACACCACCACATCCACAACCGGAGTGGTCTTTTGGGCATTCCAGAAAAACTCGTTCACCGGCTTGGAGAAGTCCAGGCCCCCGGCAAACACCGGCACCACTCGCGCCCCGCGCGACTCCAGCTCTTGCACCATGGCCACATAGTGGGCATCATCCCCCGTCACCAAGTGGGTGCGCTGCAGCACCAATCCCACACAGGGGGCCAAGGGATCCTTCACTTCTGCCGGCAAATCCTCACGGGCGTTGTACCAGTCCAAATACTCCGACAGGCTGGCAAACATCTGGGGTGCCAGGGGGTGCCAAATGCCCATCTCCAAATAGGTGACCGGCTCGGCAAACTGCACCTGATCCCGCATCCCCGGCAGGTAGCGATCCGCCAGCATCAGCAAAAAGTTCTCCAGGTTCTCGCGGGATCCGCCCAGCCAGTACTGAAAGCTGAGCATGAAGTTGCGGGCATCCTGCGCCTTGTCGAAGGGCAGATACTTCAGCACCTTGGGCAGCGTCTGCAGCAGCTTCAACATCCCCTCCTGGAAGTTGGATCCCTGCTGGCGCTTGCGCATAAACTGGGCGATGGCGCTCTTGGACTGGCCTAGCTGCGCCATGGAAAAGGATCCCATCTTGTTCAGGCGCATCACTTCCGGCATGGAAGGGAAGACCACCACCGCATCCAGCCGCTCCCGCAGGGGCTGCACCGCCTGCACCACCTTCTGGGCAATGTCTTCGATAAAAATTAGGGATCCAATGAAGACATTGGCCGTTTCCAAATCCCGCTTGAAGGCATCGTAGCCCGCCGGATCCCGCAGCTCCTCCACCAGATAGCCGGCCAGCTCCACCGCCAGCTTGGAGTTGTGGGCGTTGATGCGCTGCACAGCCGCCGTTAGGGCACTCTGATATTGCGGCTCCAACACCACATACACCACCTTCATCAAGCGGCGATCCCCCACCTCGGCAGGGGTAACGTGGCGGGTGATGGGCTTAACCAGAGTAAACATGCGGTCGCTCTCCGTCGTGCAATGCAAAAGATGGGGTGAACTGGGGAAAGGACTCCGTCCCGCTGACGCGATAGGCAGGATCCCCTATTGTCTGTTTCCCGTTCTACCAGAGAAACGGATCCCTGCTGGGGGCATGGCGGCAAGGTCGTAATAATTCGCAATGATCGCTGAGGTACTGTAAAGGGGAAGAGGATCCCTTCCCCAGAGAGCGTCCCCTTCTAAGGATCCAATGGACTTCTCACCCCGCGCCCGCCTTTATTCAGCACATGGGTGTAAATCATGGTGGTTTTGACATCTTTGTGGCCCAACAATTCTTGGACGGTGCGGATGTCGTAGCCGTTTTGCAGGAGATGAGTGGCAAAACTATGGCGGAAGGTGTGGCAACTGACCCGCTTGGGGATCCCGGTTTTTTGGACAGCTTGTTTAATCGCCCGTTGTAATCCAGACTCATGCAAATGATGGCGGCGGGTGATGCCAGTGCGAGGATCCTGAGATAACCTTTCTGCCGGAAAGACATATTGCCAGCTCCACTCCCGCTCCGCATTGGGATACTTGCGCTCCAAAGCAAATGGCAGATAGACTGAGCCGTATCCTTGTTCCAAATCCTGCTGATGTTGTCGCTTTGCCCAGAGCAAGTGTTCTTGCAAAGGTTCCACTAAGGTTTCTGGCAGCATCGTTAACCGGCTCTCCATCCCTTTACTATTGCGAATCACCAGTTGCCGTTGGTTAAAATCCACATCTTTGACCCGGAGCTGCTGGGCTTCCGCCAATCGCAAGCCACTGCCATACAGCACCTGCACCACCAAGCGATGGATCCCGGATAGATGCACAATGATGGCTTTGACCTCCTCAGGGGTTAAGACCGTAGGCAAATAGCGTGACCGTTTGGCTCGCACGGCGTCTAGGTCAAGGTCTAGCTCCAGATGCAGCACTTCTCGGTAAAGGAACAACAGCGCACTGAGAGCCTGGTTTTGGGTGGAAGCGGCAACCTTACCCTCCACCGCCAGGTGAGTGAGAAAGGCGTTGATTTCTTCGCCGCCCATCTCCTTGGGGTGTCGCTTGTTGTGAAACAAGATAAAGCGACGGATCCAGAGAAGATAAGATTTCTCGGTTTGGTAGGAGTAGTGTTTGACCCGGAGGGCATCACTGACTTGCTCCAGGAGCTTTCTGGGTCTAGGTATGGGTGTGTTAATGCTCATTCAGCCAGATAAAAACCCTTTGGAGGTAATTATCGCTCAAAATGTTGACTATACAGACAAATTAGGGTAGCATTACACTAGGCGATGGAAAAGTCTGCTTCTTAGGTGATTATCAACTGATAATCACCTAAGTCATCTAGCTGCAGAAACACATGTTAGGCGTGAGATATCGCCTAGCCAAATGGCAGAAAGGAGAAAATCATGGCGACCATAATTAAGAGTGTGAACAATGAATCCGATACACCCGTAGCCTACTTAGGCAAGCAAGAGACTTTGCCTATTGCGCCAACCGGATGGCGAGCTTGGGGATTCGCCCCAAATGCTAATCACGATTTCGGCTGGGAAATAGAAACGAGAAGAGGTTATCAAGCATTATTGACTAAAGCAGGAGTCTTCTACATCTGGGATAATGGTAGTTGGCTCATTCTCTACCAAAAAGCGGGTTCTACAGAGTCAGTGGTACTGATAGCATTAGAGGGTCCATGGAATCCCCAGATCGAACTCACAGTGAAGAGTGACGGAATGCCATCAGCTAGGCAATTGAGCTAAAGACGAAGCCGCCTAACAATCGTGTCAACCGGAGCGCGGCGAGCGAGTTTCGTATGGTTCCACCCGTGTCACGCGCCGCGCCCGGTTACACGGGTCGTTATGCCGCAAGTCCTCGGTTGGGGCAGTTCCTCAAGGCTGCCTGTTGGTCTTTACAGTTAAATAATTCTGAAGTGCTTGAAAAGAACCGTAATTGCAAGGTTCAAATGTGTATCCATTGATCATGACGACATTCAGTATGTAGACTTAGAAATGAAATCCGAAGAAATTTTAACGGTTGAGCAACGGTTGAACTACACCTTTAAAGACAAGAAGCTGCTCATTCGAGCACTAACTCGTAAGGCATTTGCACAGGAACAAAAGCAGCAAGGGAAAAGCTGTGAGGATCAAGAAGTTTATCGAATTCTTGGCGACGCAGTTCTAAAGGCGATTTTGGTTGAGATGCTTATTCAGCAAGGTTATGATAGCCGCGAGTCTATCACTAACAAAAAGAGCGACCTAGAAAAACGGGAAAATTTGGGGAAGATGTTTGAAGGAATGGGCATTGCGCCATTTATTCGCTTTGGAATCGGAGAGAGAAAACAAGGAATTTCTAGTCAGTCATCAGTTTTAGGAGAAACATTTGAGGCGTTGGTTGCAGCAGTTCATATTGATGCTAGAGACTACGAAAAAACGAAGAAATTTGTTGTCGATCTTTTTAATAAGCCAGTGCTAGAGAGTTCCAAGAATCGAGCATCTGAGCAAAGCTCAGGTCTTGATGAAATCAGTAAGATTTGGATGCTGACTAGGGCCTGTGATAACTGTTTTCAGGTTGATGTGTGTGCCACCATGAGAATGTGTTACTTCGATATAACTGGTGACGATTAGCGCGGCATAACAACCCTGGTGCAGCGGATTGACGAGTACCGCTTGTGATGTGGCAAAGGTTATGGCAACCGCTGACCAGGAACGTTGGGCATCGAAATCATCAAGGAGGAGTTTTGAACGATGAACCAAAGAATCGTGCTAGCGCTCATTGCAATAATTCCTGCCACTTTGACCGCAGGTCTTGGCTATTTTCAAGGTTCAAAATCCACAGACATAAACGAGCCAAAATCAGGTAATTTCATCGATCGTGCTAGCATTTGACACTTGGCAAACGCGATATAAGAAAGACAAGGGCATTTAGTCAAGTAACCTACGGTATCGTTTCTACAGGAGTAGAACAATGGCTGAGCATATCGAAAGTAAAGAAATTAAGGCACTACCCACACTCCCCTATAGCGAGATACGTGCAAAGCTGAAATCCGGCGACATGTTGTTTACATCCGGTGACTACCTGGTTTCGAAAGCTATTCAAAAAATGACCGGCAGCCCTTGGAGCCCTGTGGGCATAGTTTCGCCTGGATGCGATTGACCGCGTATTGCTGCTAGAGAGCGTTGAGGACATGGGAGTTCGATTCGCTCCATTGTCGAAGTATCTCAATGATTACGAAAATGGTAAGCCCTACAAAGGATGCGCAGTGCTTGCGCGCTGCAAAGATGTGACCTCCGAAACCGTCAAGGGGCTCTCGACGTTTGGCATTGACGAACTAACTCGACCTTACGATAAGGATGAGATCGCGAAAATCATGGCGCGCATTACTCTTGGCATAGGAAAGAAGGAACGAGACCGCGTGTACATTTGCTCCGAACTCGTCTATGAGTGCTTCGCGCGCGCAGGGAAGGAGTTCGCATATAACAAAAAAGGGTTTATTAGTCCCGAGGATGTTTGGCTTGATTAGAAGCTATCACTTGTCGGTCGCGTTCTATAGCCCAACCCGGCAGTCCACACGGACGCTGCGCGATAGAGCCGCGCAGCGCCGGTGACTTCTACGTTATGTTGCCAGCGCCAGACTTGTGCCTAGTTAAGGTTGTTGGTGAAGGGGCGCTGGGGTCGGTGGGTAGCCGAGGCGATCGGTACACAAATCCACACAACATAACAAGTCGCTGCACCTGACCCAGTGCTATACTCTGAGCAGTTCCCAAAGCTGTTAGTAGCAGGTGAGCTTAGCCGTTATGTTGCCAGCGCCAGACTTGTGCCTAGTTAAGGTTGTTGGTGAAGGGGCGCTGGGGTCGGTGGGTAGCAGAGGCGATCAGCGCAAAATCTACACAACATAACAAGTCACTGCACCCGACTTGATGCTAATCTTTGAACAGTACCCAAAGCTACTGGCAGCGGGTGAGTTTAGCCGTTATACCGGAGAGCCAGTAGCGCTATGAGAATCATCCTTCTTGGAAACGCAGGTGCTGGTAAAAGCACCCTGTCTAAAAAACTAATCGACAGGCATCCCGCCGCCCGATTGTCGCTAGATGAAGTTGCTTTTCAAGGTGGCGTGGAAAGGCGTCCTCTCCAAGACAGCATTGAGGATGTGAGGCGCTGGATTGCAGATAAGGAGAGCTGGATCATCGAGGGCTGTTACGCCGACATTATCGAGCCTCTGCTGGACTGCTGTGATGAACTGATTTTTCTTAATCCAGGCGTAGATGCCTGCATTGCACATTGTCGCTCAAGACCATGGGAGCCAGAAAAATTTGCCTCACCCCAAGAACAAGATGAAAACCTAGAAAATCTCCTACAGTGGGTTAGCACCTACGAGAGTCGTACGGATGAATATGGACTTAGCAGGCATAGAATACTCTTCGACTCGTTTCATGGCAAAAAGCGTGAACTAAACAATCCCCATGAATACGCGTCGGTATAACCCTGCGCTCCAGAGGGACGCTCCGCCGGCAAAGCCGGCTCCGCGCCCCTGAGCTTCGACGTTAGCCAGCGCGACTTAATCTCAAGTGTAATAATATCCAACATCGAGGAGTTGGAAAGATGAACACAGTGATTACCATTCCTCTGGATGCAGATACAGCGAGACTTTACAGTCAAATTCCTGCTGACCTGCAAAGAAAGTTTCAGTTGTTACTTAACCTTTGGCTGCGCGACCTCATCGTACCACCGCGTCCCCTTCAGGTTGTCATAGATGAAATCAGCCAAAAAGCACAGGAGCGTGGCTTAACTCCTGAGATACTGGAATCTCTGCTGAATGTCAAATGAACCATGCTTTGTTTTTGATACCAATGTTGTTATCAGTGCGCTCCTGTTGAGATGTTCTGTCACTCGTCAAGTCTTTGACAGGGCAACACAGAGAGGCAAATTGCTTATCTCACGTGTGACCGTTGAAGAATTGAGCGATGTCCTGCGGCGCAAAGGATTTGAAAGGTATATAACCGAGGAAGAACGGATGGAGTTCTTGAGCACTTTTGTTAGAGATGGCGTCTTGGTGGAGATTGTAGAGCGCGTGGCGACGTGTCGTGATCCCAAAGACGACAAGTTTCTTGAACTGGCTGTTAATGGCAAGGCAAGATGTGCGTGCCGTTAGATGTACCCAGAGACAAGATGATGAGCAAGCTCAAATGCCCTCATTGCGGGAACCCAGGGATCCCTGTCCTCTGAAAGGTGTGCCTCGGCTCAACTGTGCCTGCGACCTGCAAAGCGTTATGAATCTTTGTTTGAGTCGTAATTGAGAGGAAATAGGTGAGCTATAATTCCTAATGGACTTTTCTTTTCATTGCAGGTTGGGTAATGCAAAAACAGGAAGTCCTTACATTACTGGCAAATCACCAGAACACTCTGAAGGACTTTGGCGTAAAGTCTCTAATGCTCTTTGGTTCAGTAGCAAGGGATGAAGCGCAAACAGACAGTGATATCGATCTGCTAGTAGAGTTTGACCGTCCAGTTGGATTGTTCACTTTTGTACGCTTGAAACGATATCTAGAGGAAATTTTAGAGAGTCCGGTTGATCTAGGTACGCCTGACTCCCTCAAGCCCTATCTGCAAGAATCCGTTCTCCGGGAGGTGGTTCGTGCCTTCTAGAGATTGGCAGAACAGAGTAAGAGACGTGCTAGCTGCGATTGAAGAGATCCGAGAGTTTATAAAAGACATCACGTTCGATGAATTTCAAGTCGATCGAAAGACAGTTGGGGCAGTTTTGTATAATCTTGCAATTATTGGTGAAGCAGTTCGCGGCATTCCACCAGAGGTGGAGGCTTCGCATCCTGAAATTCCATGGGACGAAATGCGGGGAATGCGGAATATTGTGATCCATGAGTATTTTCAAGTGAGTTTGTCCATCATCTGGCAAACGATTCAAGAAGATCTTATTTTATTAGAAACCTCTCTTCGACAATTGATAAACCCTTAAGAGAAATGTATAATGTCGGAAGTAACAGCAGCATTAGACCTCACCTCATGCCCGGCTCCGATCCAGCGCGCCCATTTACTGTGGTGGTTGCCGACAACTTCCACTATGTGGAGAAATATAAAGAGTACGAGTACGGAAAGTTTGAGACCCTCGAAGCCGCAATTGCCGCTTGTAAGCGTATCGTCGACGAGTTTTTGATTGAGGCTTTGCGGCCCAGCATGACTGCTGACGAGCTCTACAGCGAATACACTTCGTTTGGAGACGACCCGTACATCGTTGGCTCGGAGGAGCCGGAAGTTCCCTTCTCAGCCCGTACCTAAGCAAAGGCGCGGTGTCTGGAGTTATGTGGATCCCAATCTGCACAAAACGCTGATGAGGATGAATCCGACAAATTGCCGGAGCAGCATCGGAAATAGAGGCAATTAAGTTAGATGAGGATCCCTCTGGGCCAGGATATATGGTTGTTTCAGACTGCAGGAAAGCAACTTGGGGATCCCAGGTTCCCCTAGTCTGCTTTGGGAGACAGATAAGGGGTATGTTTGTGTTGGCCGGTTAGAGATCGAAGGCAGGGCAAATGTCCCAGACTTATTCGGAATGACTATACCTCTACAGGGGCTGAAGTCGGTGTTGCCAGGGAAAGTCGTATCATTGCTAGATTGAAGTCATGGGATCCCTGACTCTACCCGGTAGAACTGAACTTTATGACTGTCCCTCTGATTCACAACCGTGACGTTCTAGAGAGCCGTCTCAAGGAGATTCCTGCTGAACCCGGCGTATATTTAATGCGAGATGCCACGGATCAGATCCTCTATGTAGGCAAGTCCAAGAAATTGCGCTCTCGAGTGCGATCTTATTTCCGCTTCACCGGCGACCTGTCCCCTCGCATTCAGCGCATGGTAGCTCAGGTTTGCGAGATCGAGTTTATCGTAACCGACAATGAAAGTGAAGCCCTAGCCCTAGAAGATAATCTGATTAAAACCCATCAGCCCCCCTACAATGTTCTTCTCAAGGATGACAAAAAGTATCCCTATTTGTGCATTACCTGGTCGGAGCCTTATCCCCAGCTTTACATCACCCGCCATCGTCGCCTTGATCGGAATCAAGATAAATATTACGGCCCCTACACCGATGTTGGCCTGTTGCGCCATACCCTTGGGTTGGTCAAACGAATTTTTCCCTTGCGCCAACGGCCCAAACCTCTGTACAAAGATCGCGCCTGTTTGAACTACGACATTGGGCGCTGCCCCGGGGTATGCCAAGGCTTGATCAGCCCAGAAGAGTATCGCAAGACGCTGGCTCAAGTGGCCATGATCTTCCAAGGCCAGACAGATGAGCTGATCCAAGAGCTGCAAGAGAAGATGATCCAGGCCGCCGAACAAGAAAATTATGAGGCAGCCGCACGATATCGGGATCAAATTCGTGGTCTGGAACAATTGGGAGAATCCCAGAAGGTTTCTTTGCCCAATTCTACCGCCAGCCGTGATGCTCTGGCCTTAGCCATGAACGATTCGCGAGCTTGCATTCAGTTGTTTCAGGTGCGAGCGGGCAAGTTGGTGGGGCGACTGGGGTTTGTTGCCGAAAATCGGGGCGATGATCCGGCGTTGATTTTGCAGCGGGTTCTACAAGAGCATTATCAATACTGTGATCCGGTGGAAATTCCCTCTGAAATTTTGACCCAGTATGAATTGCCGGATCGGGATTTTCTGGAGTCTTGGCTGAGCCAGAAAAAAGGCCGCAAGGTCAGCCTCATTGCTCCCCAACGGCAGAGCAAAGCTGAGTTGATCGAGTTGGTCGAGCGGAATGCCGAACTGGAGCTAACCCGCGCCCAGCGCCTGGCGGATCGGGATGCTGTGGCCTTGGAGCGCTTGGCAGAGGTCTTGGATTTGCCGGATGTGCCCCGTCGCCTAGAAGCCTACGATATTTCCCACATTCAGGGATCCGATACCGTGGGCAGTCAGGTGGTGTTTATCGATGGCCTGCCTGCCAAACAGCACTACCGCCGCTACAAGATTCGCAACCCTGAGGTGCGCCCCGGTCGTTCTGATGATTTTGCCAGCCATGCGGAAGTGGCCCGGCGTCGCTTCAGCAAAATGACCCCTGAGGATCAGCCGGATTTGGTGCTCATCGACGGGGGCAAGGGGCAGTTGTCGGCAGTCATGGCCGTCTTGGCAGATTTAGGGCTGGATCACCTGCCGGTGATTGCCTTGGCCAAACGAGAAGAAGAGATCTTTCTGCCGGGGGATCCTGTGCCCTTGCGGTTGCCGGCCCAAGATCCGGCTCGCTTGTTGTTGCAACGCCTGCGAGATGAGGCCCACCGATTTGCTCTCGCCTTTCATCGCCAGCAACGGAAAGCGCGTCAACATGCCTCTACGCTGGACGAGATCCCCGGCTTGGGCAAGTATCGGCAAAAGCTGCTGATGGAAGAATTTCGGTCGATTGCCCGCATTCAGGTGGCCTCAGAAGACCAGTTGGCTCAAGTGCCCGGCATTGGCCCGAAGATTGCCCGGCAGATTTACCGCTACTTTCACCCGGAAACTCAGGCGGAATCCCCGGAGACAGCGCAGGTGGAGTAGTTGAGAATCCGCACAGGGATCCCTGCCCTACCGGCAGCCCACGGGGTAACATCCACAGAAACCTAAGCGCCCTTCCTCGCCCGTGATTTTACGGGGTTAGGGGGGAACTTGTAGTGCGGGAAACATCGCTTAAGGCAGAAATGATACATAATCCAAAGGACAGGTGTTCTCAGTGCCCTGGTACTGCTTGCCAATAGGGGATCCTGATGCTGGCCGAACTTGATGTGCTCCTGGAAAATGCCCCCATTGGGATCTTTCGTGTGGATCTGCAGGGACGGTACCGGTTTGCAAATGCCAAGCTTGCCGAGATATACGGCTATACTTCCTCTGCCCATTTGATGCGCCATCTGTCGGATTTTGGCCATCATCTCTATGCTGACGCTGCCGGTCGTCGCCAGTTTTTCCAGGATTTGCTTGCAGGCAAAGTCGGCGATGGGAGAGTGGCGCAAGAGTTTTTGATCCACAGTCGCAAGGGCTTGGACTTGTGGGTGCGAGAACAAATTCAAGTTGTCCGCAATCCAGCAGGGGATCCCCTCTGTTTTGAGGGGTATGTGGAAGATATCACGGCGCGGAAGCAGGCTGAACAAGCGCTTGCAGAGAGCCAACTCCGCTACAAAAGGTTGGTTTGTGCTATCCCACAAGCCTTAATGATCTTTAGCCGAGAAGGCCAATGCCTAGAGCTGATTTCTTCCCCGGAGAATACTTATTTTGCCTCACTCCCAGCAGAGCACCTTCAGGGAAAAGCAGTGCAAGAGCTGTTCGGCTCTGAGGTTAGCGACCAACTGCAGAGGCTGATTGACCGTTGCTTGAGCAGCGGATCCCGGCAAACTCTGGAGTTTCCCCTAACCAACTCAGCAGGGGAGCTCCGTCACCAGGAAGTTTGCGTGGTTCCCCACGGAGCAGATTGCGTGCTTGGCTGCATTCAAGATATCACCGAGCGCAAGCGGCTAGAGCTGACCTTGTTGGAGATTCAACAGCGATTCTGGGGAATTGTGGAGTCCTGCAATTTGGGCATCTCTCTGCTGCCTCTTGAGCCAGAAGCTAGTCCGCATGGCATGAACTCAGCCCTCAAGGATATAACAGGATATTCTGCAGAGGAATTGAAGGCTTTGCCTCTGGAGGCTTGTATCCCAGACTTGGCCGATGTTGAAACTCTAAAAAAACTTTGGCAGGAGTTGGTTGATGGCCGGCGCAGTCATTATGAATGGGAACATCCCTACACC
This sequence comes from Synechococcus sp. W55.1, assembly GCF_047461655.1. Classification (NCBI taxonomy): domain Bacteria; kingdom Bacillati; phylum Cyanobacteriota; class Cyanophyceae; order Synechococcales; family Synechococcaceae; genus Synechococcus; species Synechococcus sp. W55.1. The sequence goes on along the minus strand of NZ_JANSHN010000005.1, from coordinate 79,334 downwards.
CGTAAGAATGGCCAAATCATCTGGGTAAAGTCTCAGGTTTATGTTGTGAGAGATGAAGAACAAAAGCCTCTGTTTGCCGTTTACTTCCTGGATGATATTAGCGAGCGCCGATCCATCAAATCTGCTCTTGAGGAAATTCAAAACCAATTGCAGGGGATCTTCAACTCCTGTAGCCAAGGGATTGCTCTGATGAGCCTGGATCCTGATCCCCAGTATCTCAGCCTCAACCCGGCAATGGCAGAGATTACGGGGTATAGCGAGGAAGATTGGTCAGCTCTGAAAGCGGAAGATTACACCCCCTATCCTGAAGATCGAGAACGGGGCGAGATACTCTGGAATGAACTGCTTTCCGGGTACACCAACAACTATGAATATGAAAAGGTGATTTGCCGTAAAGATGGCAGAGAGATCTGGGTTCGCTTACAACTCTTCGCGGTGCGAAACGCTCAAAACGAGCCTCTGTTTGCCATCCAATTTCTAGAAGATATTTCCGAGCGAAAAAGGGCCGAAACTCACCTGCGAGAAAGTTTGGCCGATCTGGCCCGCAGCGAAGCACGTTACCGCGCTCTTTACGAAGCGATCCCAGATATGCTTTTGCAAGTGGATCGGCAAGGGCTAGTCTTGTCCTATAAGCCCCCCAGAGGATTTGCATCCGCCTATCCCGATGACCGCTATCTCAACCAATACATTCAAGATCTGTTTCCAGAGCATTGGAAAACCTACTTTGCCCCTTTGCTAGAGAAAGCCTTTCAAACGGGAGAAATTCAGGTTATTGAATATCCGCTTCCTCAAATTTCTCAAGACGCGGCGGAAGCATTGCCGGAATATCGCGAGGCCCGTCTGTTGCCCTTTGGGCCGGATGAGGCCATTGTTTTGGTGCGCGATATCACCCTGCGCAAGCGCCTGGAGCTGGCCCAGCAAACACGAGAAGCTGAATTAACAGCCCTGGTGCAACAGCGAACCCAGCAACTGGAACGCAGTCTGCAGTTTGAATCGATTCTGCGCCGCCTTACCCGTCAGATACGGGCAACTCTGGACGAAAAGCAGATCTTGCAGACGGTTGTGAACGAGCTGGGGAAATTTTTGGGCGTTCTTTTTTGCAATGTCGGCCTTTACGATAGCCGCCGAACCTACTCCCTGATCAGCTATGAATACACGACGCTTTCGACCTCTGGGGTCGGGGCTCGGGTTTGGATGAGAGATTTTCCCCTCTTCTACGAACAGCTATGGCGAGGCTGGTGCTTTCAACTGTGCGCTCGGGATCGCCAACGGGATCCCAACACTCTGCCCCCCTATCTGACTAAGCTGGCCTGCCCCATTGCGGACGATCAGGGCATTCTTGGGGATCTGTGGCTGGCCCGGCCCCCTGAGGAGAGTTTTAGCGATTGGGAAATCGATTTGGCTCAGCAAATGGCGGCCCAGTGTGCGATTGCCCTGCGACAGGCCAGGCTCTACCTCAGCAGCCAGGCTCAGGTGACGGAATTGAAAAAACTCAGCCAAATTAGGGATAACTTCCTGGCCGCCGTCTCCCATGAGCTGCGCACTCCCCTTACCAGCATTAGCCTCTCGGTTCACCTGCTGAAACTGAGCCATCAAGTTTCTCCTCTCACCCCCAAGCAAATCCAGTATCTTGAGGTTCTGGAGCAGGCGTGCGAGCGAGAGATCTCCCTAATTAACGATCTTCTGGATCTACAAACTTTGTTGGGCGATAGGCTTACGCTGCCCTCTGAGAAGGTTAACTTGCCTTTCCTTTTGGCACCTCTTATCAATCGGTTCCAAGACCAGATGCGCAAGCGGCAGCAAACTCTACAAGTTCACTGGGATCCCCACCTGCCCTATCTGCACACCCATCCCCGCCTGTTGGAACGCTTGGTCTGTGAGCTTTTGACCAATGCCCACAAATTCACGCCCGCCGGCGAACACATTGTCCTAGAGGCTGTTGCTTTAGGTTCCGACCGCTGGGAGCTGCGCTTGACCAACACGGGCACCACCATTCCCCTCGAAGAACAAGAACGCATTTTCGAGCAGTTTTATCGCATCCCCCACTCGGATCCCTGGCAGCAGGGGGGAACAGGCTTGGGATTGGCTCTGGCCCAAGCCATTGCCAACCACTTGGGTGGCTCTTTGCAGGTGGAGAGCACCGCCCACCAAACTACCTTTGTTCTTCGCCTGCCTGTAGCCAAATCTTGTTGACGATCCGGCTTGGGTCACTTATGGTGAAACTTACCATATGGGGGCAGGGTGAAGGTAGCGCTGTTGCAGTTGAACTACACTGTTGGCGATCTGAGCGGAAATGCTGAGCGCATCCGTTCAGCGGTTGAGGCAGTGGCGGCGGCGGGAGCAGAGTTGGCCATCACCTCCGAGCTGGCGTTGCTGGGATATCCACCCCGCGATTTGTTGCTCTATCCGGCCCTGGTCGAGAGGGCAAGCCAGGTTTTGCAGCACTTGGCCAGCCGGTTACAGGCCAGCATTCCGGTAGTCGTGGGATCCGTGCAGCCCAATCCTCTGCCTGAGGGTCGGCCCCTTTACAATGCTGCTGCCTGGCTGGAGGGAGGCCAGATCCGCCACTGGTTTCAGAAGTCGCTCTTGCCCACCTACGATGTCTTCGACGAAGATCGCTATTTTGAGCCGGGATCCCAGCCCCAACCCATCGAGTACCGTGGCCGCCGCCTGGGCTTTACCATTTGTGAAGACATTTGGAACGACCGCGATTTTTGGCAGCACCGTCGCTACCACTGGGATCCGGTGGAACAGATGGCCCGCTGCGGTGCCGACCTGCTGATTAACCTCTCGGCCTCCCCCTTCAGCCTGGGCAAACAGAAGTTGCGGGTGGAGATGCTGGGATCCCTGGCCCGCAAGCACGCCCTGCCCATTCTCTACGTCAATCAAGTGGGGGGCAACGACGACCTCATCTTCGATGGGGCCAGTTGTGCCGTGGATCGCCGGGGTCGGGTTGTGGCCCAAGCCGCTGCCTTTCAGCCGGATCAGCTCATCCTGGATGTGGACGAGTTGACGCAGTCTCCCAACCCAGACCAGAGCCCACCGACCGCGGGATCCCGCTGGCCGACCGAGCCGGAAGCTGAGCTGTACGAGGCGTTGGTTTTGGGCACCCGCGATTACGTCAGCAAATGTGGCTTTCGCGAGGTGGTATTGGGCCTGTCGGGAGGGATCGACTCTGCCGTAACTGCTGTGATCGCCGCCGATGCCTTGGGGCCGGAGCGGGTGCTGGGGGTGCTCATGCCCTCTCCCTATTCCAGCCCTGGCAGCCTGACCGACGCCTACCAACTGGCGCAAAACCTGGGGATCCCGACCCTGAAGCTGCCGATTCAGTCCATCATGGAGAGCTACCACCAGCTTTTGGCAGAGCCCTTTGCCGGCCTCCCCCCAGACATCACGGAAGAAAACCTGCAATCTCGCATTCGCGGCACCCTCCTCATGGCCCTTTCCAACAAGTTCGGGCGGCTGCTGCTGACCACAGGCAACAAATCAGAGCTAGCAGTGGGCTACTGCACCATTTACGGGGATATGTCCGGCGGCCTGGCGGTGATTTCCGATGTGCCCAAGACCTGGGTGTACCGCTTGGCTCGCTGGATCAACCGACAGCAGGAGCGGATCCCGCTTGCTACTCTGACCAAGCCCCCCTCAGCGGAATTGCGACCCGGCCAAAAAGATAGCGACAGCTTGCCCCCCTACGATTTGCTGGACAAGATCCTGCAGCGGCACATCGAGCAGCATCAATCCAGCCCCGAGTTGGTGGCTCAAGGGTTCGATCCCGACATCGTGCAGCAGGTGCTGCGGCTGGTTCAAAAAGCCGAGTTCAAGCGACACCAAGCTCCCCCTGGGCTACGCATTACCGATCGCGCCTTCGGCACCGGCTGGCGCATGCCAATCGCCAAGCGGCAGGAAGGGATCATCTAATGGAACTAGTGGGATACCCTCACACCAGCTCCTCCCTCAGAGGGAGAAAGGGAAAGATTCGGCGCTGTCGGAATTGCTTGGAGTAGTTGGTGCCCGCTCAAGCCTTGTTGCCATTCAGAACGGCTACAACTGGTGCAGTCACGCTTCCTGCTCAATACCCTGCTCAATACAATAAAGGGCCTGCAAGCCAGCAGACCCAAGGAAAAGCCAAAAGGCGGTAAGTTGAGGTCTCTTAGATCAGGCCCAGCCAGGAAGCAACGCCTTGGCCCGTCACCGCTTCGATGACAATGGCCAACACAAAGCCAATCATGGCAGCCCGACCGTTGAGGCGCTCGGCATACTCGTTAAAGCCAAACTTGGGCTCAGACAAATTGGGATTAGACATGAGAACCTCCAGGGTAAATGGGAACGACAGGGAGTGGGATCCGTAAAGAACGAAAACGAGAACGGCACTTGACCTTCAGTATAGTTTGCATTTCTTCATGATCGCAAGCAAGGTGGTCACCCGCTGCCGATGGCGGCGATGATCTGCCGCGCCAGGGGAATGGCCGCCTCATAGGCTTTGCCCTGATGCAGGTGCAGCACCAGCGTCCAGTTGGGATCCGGCAGGGGCCAAAAGGCCAGCAACCAGGCTTGAAAATCTTCTGCCCAGAGAATTGGTCGTCCTCGTCGTTGAGGATTGAGGATGGTGCCAGACTTGGCTGCCACTGGGATCCCTTCTGGGGCAATGCCGCGACAGGTGCCCGCTGTTGCCGCCAGGCTCATGCCAGCATGGAGAGCCTCCCAAATCCAAGCCGGTAAAGAGAAAGCAGGCAGGGAGACCTCGCCAGAAAGGGGTACACCTCGGCGGGCAATCACGCCCCCATAAACCAACAGCTCCCAGGGATCTACCGGCCCAGCCAGACCGGTCGCCAAGAGCGGAGCCGGAGTTGTATTCTGCACACTCCCTAGGCCGAAGCGCCGCAGCCACTCCACCAGGGTATCGGCCCCCAGCTCCCAGCCCAACTGGTAAAAATGCACGTTGCAAGAGTGGGCCAGGGCTTGGCGCAAGTTCAAGGTTCCATGTCCACGGGGATCCCAGCAGGGTAGGCGGCCCAACCCCAGTTGCGGCGGCGGATCCCACCAACCCGGACAGTGGATCAAGCGCTCCCCAGAGCTGATCCCAGTCTGCAGAGCAGCGGCGGCAACGGCGCATTTGACGGTTGAGCCAGGGCTGGCCCTGATTCTGGAAGCCTGCTCCGGCTGCCAAACCCTTGTTAAACGACCGGTGTTTAGGTCGAGGACGGCGGCAAAATCGCGCGGATGGGGCAGCCCTGCAGATTTCCCCTGCAAGCCCCAGGTCAAAGCAGAACCCAACAGCCAGGCTCCACAGGTGCGACGGTTCATCTGCTGTTGGCCCCGAAAACCCAGCCAGACAAAAGCGGATCCCTGTTACAAAAATTCGGAAATCGCAGCCTTCTCACGGACTAGGGTAATCTGAGTTCAGGTCAATGGAGATAACCCTCATGGCAATTCAGCGTGGTGCCAAAGTCCGTGTGCTGCGGAAAGAATCCTACTGGTACCGGGATGTGGGAACGGTTGCGGCGGTGGATACCAGCGGCATTCTCTACCCGGTGATCGTCCGCTTTGACAAGATCAACTACTACAACATCAACACCAACAACTTCCGCGAAGATGAACTGGAAGTGTTGGAAGCTCCCAAAGCCAAGGCCAAAGCTGCGGCCAGCTAAGCCAAAGTTCTGATGCCGGGGACTGTGTTCTTGAGCAAGTCGTTCTGTGCCTGAACTGCCGGAAGTTGAAACAGTTCGGCAAGATTTGCAACGCCTCACCTTGGGGCCGCGGATACTTGCGGTGGAGGTGCTCCTGGCCCGCACCATTGCCTACCCTGCAGGGGAGATGTTTGGGCGGAGCTTGATTGGCACCCGTTTTACCCAGTGGCAGCGGCGAGGAAAGTATCTCCTGGGATCCCTGGATTCGAGAGCTGTTCTGGGCGTGCATCTGCGCATGACCGGGCAGTTGCTCTGGGTGCAGGGATCCACCCCTTTATCAGCTCACACTCGTGTTCGTTTGGCCTTCGAGGAAGGGTGGGACTTGCGCTTTGTGGATCAGCGCACCTTTGGCCAGATGTGGCTGGTGCCTGCCGGTGTTGAGCTGGAGGCGGTGATCCCCACCCTGCAGACTTTGGGGCCGGAGCCCTTTTCGCCAGCTTTTTCTGAGGCCTATTTCCAGGCTGCCCTGCAGAAGAGCCGCCGTCTTATTAAAACCGCGCTGCTGGATCAATCGCTGGTAGCCGGGGTGGGCAACATTTACGCCGACGAAGCCCTGTTTCTGAGCGGCATTCACCCTTTGACGCCAGCAGTTCAGCTTTCGGATGTGGCCAAGGCACGCCTGCGAGAAGCTTTGATCGAGGTGTTACGGGCCGGGCTGGAGCAGCGGGGCACCACCTTGCGGGATTACCGGGATCTGCGTGGGCTCAACGGCAACTATCAAGGGCAAGCGTGGGTGTACGGTCGGGAAGGGGATCCCTGTCGCCTCTGTGGCACCCCAATTCAGCGGATGAAGCTGGCAGGTCGGTCGGCCCACTTTTGCCCCCACTGCCAGCCACTCAAAACCCCCCTCTCCCCAGGGGAGAGGGGTTGGGGGTGAGGGGGAGCGCTTGGGCTCCGGAGCAGCTACCATCGCCAGTGCAGGGGATCCGGTGAAAAGAATGGCATGGCTCCGGTTCACAAAGCTCTGGGGTGGGGCGAGTTTGCTCGGCTGGGTGGTCTTCCCAGGGGCTTCGACCTTTGCCCAACTGGAGTTGGATGCCCAACTGGGCCGCTCCCAAATTGTTTTTCCCAGCAAAGATTGCCCCGCCTGCAACCTAACGGGGGCAGAACTGCCGGGAGCTGACCTCAGTGGGGCCAACCTGAAAGAAGCGATCCTCAGACAGGCCAATCTCCAAGCTGCCGACCTCTCCCAAGCGATCCTCAATCTGGCCGATTTGAGAGGGGCCAATCTGAGTGGCTCAGCTCAGGCAGGGGCTTTCTTGTGGGAAGCCGATCTGGCGCAGGCCAACCTGCAGCAGACAGATCTGACGGGTGCCAATCTGCAGGTGGCCAACTTAAGCGGGGCCGACTTGCGTCGAGCCATCCTCACCGGCGCCGACCTCACAGGGGCCAAGTTACACAATGCCGATCTGCGGGGGGCCGACCTGCGAGGCGCTTTTCTGGAGGGGGCGGATCTGACCGGCGCCCTGTACAATGCCCAAACCCGGCTGGATCCCACCTTTGACCCCCAGGCCCGCGGCATGGTCTTGGTGAAGCCATAACCCCCCTCTCCCCAAGGGAGAGGGGCTGGGGGTGAGGGCGCTTTATTTGGGATCCCCCCTTGGGCAGATTAAAACCAGCACCCCCTCGGCTGGGATCCCCTGCCATGACTTCCCCTGTCCGCGTTCTCATTGCCGACGATCATCCCCTCTTCCGGCTGGGGCTGAAGTTTGCCCTGCAAGCCCAAGGATTTGAGGTGGTGGCCGAAGCCGAGACGGGATCCCAGGCCGTCCACCATTGTCGCAGTTGCCCCATCGACGTAGCCATTTTGGATGTGCGCATGCCGGATGGGGATGGGATCGCCGCCTGCCAGCAAATCACCGAGCTGGGCCTGCCGGTGGTGGTGGTGATGATGACCACCTTTCAAGAGCCTGCCCTGATCGAGGCAGCCCGCCGCGCCGGGGCCAAAGGCTACCTTTCCAAAGAGACCGACCCGGCGGAATTGGCCCGCGTCATCCGTCAGATTTTGTCCAACCCCGAACGAGACTGGCTGCCTGCCCGACAGGAGCTGCCCAAGCTCACCCCCCGCGAGCTGTGTGTGCTGCAACTGATGAGCGAGGGCTTGGCCAACAAACAGATTGCCCGCCGTCTGGGCCTAAGCATCGAAACCGTCAAAGAATATGCCAGCACCGCCTACCGCAAGCTGGATGCCAACGACCGCGTCACCGCCCTGCTCAAAGCACAGCAACTGGGGATCCTGTAAGGATGGAGTCCAACCCCCCCTTCCCAGAGGGAGAGGGGCTGGGGGTGAGGGCAGCCTGGCCGGCTCCCCCCCGAGGTGGGGATTTGCGGTGGCCATGATCACCGGCATACTGTTGCTAGCTTGGCATCTTGACAGGGATCCCTGGGGTGCCGCCTTCCCCTTCACGTTGTCCGAGATACGGTATGTCTGCTCCTTCCACGCTGCTGCTCAAGCTCACCCTGCGCTTACTCGGTTCTTTGAAAGCACGGGTAGATCAGCGCAAGATTCGAGAGCGGGGCTTTGTCCTGCCGGTTGCCATTTTGATCGTGCTGGTCTTGAGCTTGGTGACGGTGGGGCTGCTGACCCGCTCCACTCAGCGCAGCATCCAAACCCAGGTGGAACGAGCGGGGCAAACCATTAGCCGACAACTGAATACGGCCATTGACCGGGCTAGAGCTAAGATCGATTACCTAGTTCGGGATCCCCGCCTGCCCAACAGCGCCCCGACGGATGCGCAATTTGCCGCAGCCCTCATCAACGATGGGGCAGGGGGTCTGCTTCCTCGGGATCCCGATGAGCCCTACATCCTCCCCGACGAAACTCAGTTCGTGATCGCCACCAACATTCAGGTGGAGGATCCGCAAAATCCGGGACAAAACTTGAACGTCCGGGTTCAGGCGCCCGCTTGGTGGTTCTTGGCGGATACCGACAACAATGGCATCAATGACTCCGTAACGGTTTATACTATTCTGAACACCCGTCGGGCTGCCGGCAGCGACTTTGAGGCTAACCTGACGGATACCGAGCGGGCGCGGCGGCTGCTGATCCGCAGTGGGCCACTGCAGGGTTCGGCCTTGGCGGGGTGTACCGATTCTCCGGCTGAACAGACGGTCAACCCCAACGTGGGGGATTGGTTCCAGGTTGGCTCTGCGTTGTACAAGCCCTTTCAAGTCTATGCCGTCACCTTGCCTATTGCGGGTGCCGACTCCACCACCCGTGCCATTTCGGCTTTGCAATTTCAGCAGGATCGGCGGAGGGATCTGCTTAACAAATGGGGAGCCTTCAGCCGCGGCGACCTAGAGTATTTCTTCACTCCTGGCTACAACTGGAACGGTGCCATCTACGCGGGGGGCAGCCTCTTTTTCCGTTACGCCAGCAACAATTTGTTCCGAGCTTTCACCATCAGCTCCGAGCAGTCTTGCTTCTACATGCCTGTCGATAACTCTGAAATTACAGCCTTTGGCGAGCTGGTGGCAGGGGCCATCGGCTATGCCGGGCAGGATGCAAGCGACACCCTAATTTTTGATGCCCACCCCGGCGTGGCGGATGTGCCGCCAAGTACGCCCCTTCCCCGCCTGAATAACCTCAATTTCGATTCGGTTCAAAACACCGCAGCTCCTGAGATGGTAGCTCTGGATCCGCTGGAGCTACAGCTTTTTGGTCGCATTCGTACCCGCGGAACCTACGCCCAGGATCCAGCGGGATGGTCAGTCTCTCCAATTAATGTCAAGCGGAATTCAGAGAGTGGCCCACCAGGACGAGTTCAAGCAGGCGGCTTTCAGTCAACGGAAGACCAAGTCTGCCCCCCCTACGTGGACGATGTTTACCGGGCCGACAACCGCTTTGGCCCCAAGGCCAGCTATGACCGCCCACCGGTCAGCCCTGATCCGGCAAGGGGCTGCGATGTGGACACCTTTACTCAAACGTTTGGTGTCAGTGCTGGTGCTCCGATCCCTGGGGATGCTCAGAACAACCAGAGGGAATCTCTAACGCAAGACAACCCACCCCCAGGCGCCCTTTCCGAGGTGGGCTTGGATGGCTATTGGGAGCGGCGGGCCCGTGTGGAAGGTCTGCGGGTGATCGTGGGCCAGCGGCTGGAGCTGACTCGCACAGATTCTTTGCCTTTGCCTTTGGTGCCCACCGGGGATCCCAACGATCCCACCAAGTTGCAGCCCATTTTCATCAGCAACGAGGCGCGGCAACGCCTGACGCTGCGAGATAACCCGGCGGCGGTGCAGGCCACAGCCGTTTACCACCACAGCAACAGAGATGGCCGCTTTCCGATAGCCTGCCTGGCTACGGTGGCCCACCCAGGCTCTCCCTGGAGCTTGCAGCGGGCTTCCACCTTCCCTACCGGCGACCAGCGCACTCAACTGGGCATCAACTTCTTCACCGGGCAGGGCACCAATGTCTGGGAATATGACCCAACCCCGATGCAGGCTCGGCTAGCTCCGGGCACCCCCTTGTGGACGGCCCTCACCAACCTGGCCAATTTTGCCGGCGATCCCGATGGGGCCTATCCGCCGCGTCAAGAGGCGGGCCGCATTCACCCGGATCCGTTTATTACGGCTTTTGGCAACTTCTCCGAGCTGCGGCGGGTTATTGATATCGTCAACCGAGGCACCTCTGTTGACCAATTGAGCCTGGCCGACCAAACCACCCTGCAAACGGCAGGCTGCATGTTGGGCATGCTGGCCGACAACATGCTCCGCATTGAGGCGGCTGCCAATGCCGGGGATCCAGCGGCTCAAACCCTCTGGAACGACATTCAAGCCAGCCGAGCTGGGAACCGAGAGGCGGCCAATCGGTTTTATCTGCCGCTGCGCTACATCTTCCCGACCACCAGTTTCAACCAGACGGATACCCTGGAAACGGAGCGGCGCAGCGCTTACTCCTTCCTTCCGAGCACAGTCAGCTATCAGGCTGTAACCAACTTAAACGAGGTTGCTCTGGAGCCCCGTTCTGGAATTGGCAACTGGGCTTTGCCCCATGCCCCAGCCAATTGCACTGCTGCTGGCCCCAATAGCAACCAATTTGATCTCATTCGGATTGGCAACCAGTGTCATCGCGTGCCCTTCAAAGATTCCGTCTTTTACGATGGCCGCGAGGCGATGGCGGTGCGGGCCCTCAACATCGACCTGGCCCTGCTGACCAACAACGTCAACGGACAGGACAACGGGTTGATCAACAGAGATACTTGGAGAGATACTTGGCTGCCTGCCGGTGTGCAAGAAGGCCGCGAGGGTGGCATTTTCTACGCCTTCCGGGAAGATGCCGTGCGGGAAGATGCCATTGCCCGCCCACCCTTGGGCACTTTTGATAGCTACCTAACCAGCTGGCGCAACAGAAATGCCCGCGGTGACTTGGGCAGCGCTGGCGTTATGAACGCCGGTCAGCCGAATCGAGGCACGGCCAATGGCCAAACGGTCTGGGATCCCCCTGTTTCCGAGCAAGGTCTCAGCCCCAAACCGGTGGACTACTATGCCGATCCGGATCGGCGACCTTACGGCTTCCGCCTGCGCAATGGAGCGGTATTGGCCCGGGGTGGGTTCAGCCTCGATAGGGCGATCTTCGGTCTCTCCTTTGTTTCCGACAACCCCGTTTATATCCAAGGGGACTTTAACCTGCACCAGACGAGGAACGGGGATCGGCTGGAGGAGTTCACAACTCTCCTCAACTTCGGGGCGGATGGCCTCTACAGCAACTTCTACGGGCGGCTGCGATCCAATGAAGACCGGCGCTTTGCCCGGGCGGCGGAGGATCTTTGGCGGCCCAGCGACGTGCTGGGAGACTCGGTAAACATCCTCTCTGCTGATTTCTGCGACGGCAGCCTCGACGATGGCTTTGTGCAGGATGGCACCCTCAATGGCGGCGGCAGCAACTATGTGGCTGGCCAAGACTTCGCCGGTGGACGGGCCTCAGCACCTCGCCGCAGCGACTACTACGGCTGCAGCGGGCCAAACCTAGGAGCCAACACTTCTTTCCTCAACCAAGCGCTGGTGATCCGAGGCAACAACTGGCCGGCTCCGGATCCCGACAGCGCTGGCGTTCTGCGCTTTGACAACACGAACGGGGCCCAGAACCTGGGCGACAATACCAACCAACCGGGTTGGCCGGATGTGTTTGCCCGCGACACCATCTTTGCCCGCCGCAACAGTACCGATGCCAGCTCCGGTCAAGCTGACCGAACCGCAGGGCTGGGCGTGCCCGAAGTGCGGCTCTTGCGGGCACCCGATACGGGCTATGCCAACTTTGGGGTGCGCATCTCGGCTTTGGGCAACCCGGTGCTGGATACCTCCCGCTGGGTGCTGGTGGCTCCGCTGGGACCCTGCCCGGATCCCGGCGGCTCTGGGTTGCTGGCCGAGTATTACAACGGCTGGCTCAGCAGCCCGCAGAACCAGTACGACCGCAACACAGGGTTTGCCGACCCCAATAATCCTCTAGGTCCTGTAGGTCTGCTCCAAACTGCCCAAAACCGCAACCTGCCCTACCTGCGGGCGGTGCGCTGGCCGGATCCGATATTCCCCGTCGACACGGGGAATTGGGAACCGATGCCGGACGCCATCGGCCAGTACAACAACGGCTACACCAGCAGTGCGCCCACGTGTAATCCAAATGGGAGCGGTGGGCAGCGCTGGGCCTGCGTGCGCGATGCTATCAGTAATGCGGATGGCACCGTCAATCCGAGCAGCTTTGCCCGCAGCGGCCCTGGTTTCCCCTGGTGGGGCGGCTTCCAGTACCGGTTCGGCAGGAGCAACGATCTGAATTCCAACTCTCCCTTTAAGCGGCGGCTGTATAATAGCACCCCTGCTTGCAACTCCACGCTGATTGATACTATTTTTCAGCCACCCCTCACCATCCTGCAGCCCCTTTGCCGCCTGTCGGTGCCGATTCTCTCGCCGCCGAATCTTTGGGAGCCTCGGCCACCTTTCAACCCGCCTGATCCCAGTCCTGATCGGCGGGATCGCGGCGACTGGTTCTGGATGCCCAGTTGCGGAGAGCCGGACGGCAACAACGGCCTGCCGAACGCGCCCATCGATGCGGATGATATCGGCTATTCCTATAAGCCTGTCGGCAACCCTCGCATTGGATACAGGCTCCTCCCCAACGGAGAAGGAACTAGCGAGCTCGTATTCAACAACCCCAACCAGTTCAACTTCCTGCGCTCCTGCTGGCGGCGCAGAAGCGGTGGATCCGGCAGCGGCAACAACAACGGCAACGACTTCTTCGTCGTTCGCTGGGTAGGGGAGCTGTATCCCCGTTGGCCTGGCCTACAGAGCTACCGCATTCTCAACGGCGACGACGGCGTGCGGCTGATCATTCGACGGCGGGACGGCTCCGATGCCACTTTCGAGAACCGCGGAGTTTGGAACGGAACTCCCCTCAACCTAGGGCCAAACGCTGCAGGTGCCGAAGCCTGGTTGGATAGCGGCAGCAACGAGTTTGCCTTGAGATTGGAGCTGGAGTGCGCGGATCCATCCCAGCCCTCGCCCTACTTGGTGGAGATCCAAACTTACGAAAATACCGGCAGTGCCTCCCTGCGCTTTGCCACTCGCGATGACAGCGATCTAGAAGACTACGACCTGCGGTACCTGAAGCCGCTGCAGGGGGTGAACAAACCTTGCCAGCCGGATCCAATCGAGGGTAGGAGGCTCGATGAGAATAGAGATCCCTATCAGCGCTCCTGCGCAACCCCCCTTAACTGCGCTCCCCGCTGGACAGACTGGACTCCTGCATGTGACCCCAACATCTGTCAGCAAACCACTATTATCCAAACCAGAACTGCCACCTTGCCTGCCGGTTGCCCTGGCACTCCGCCAACACCGCAAACTCGGAGGATCACCTGCGACCCTCAGTACAACTACGGGCCTTGGTCGGATTGGACGCCTCAGTGTACCCAGCAGCAGCGGTGTAGCGACACCAGCATCACCCAAACCCGCAGCCGCACAGTAACCCCGCTCTGTCGCAGCCAAAGCCCCTTTGTCGAAACTGACCGCCGAACCTTCCCCTGCCGGCCTCCGGAGCCTACCTGCACCTACACAGACTGGACTCCTCAGTGTACGGTGGCCGACGGCGGCCAGACAATAACTCAGAGCCGCACCGTGAACTGCACCTCAAGCTGCGGAACCACCACTACTATAGAAAACCGGCCATTTCCTTGCCCGCGGATTTGCAACTACAGCGAGTGGAGCCCCTGGTCACCCCCAGATTGCAGCCAGGTTCGGGTTGCCTGCGGCCAAACTACAACGGTTACCCAAACTCGAACGCGCAACCTGATTGCCAGCACCAGCAGCCCCACCTGTCCAGCAACCGAGACGCAGACGCAAAATCTCACCTGCCAGGGGCCTCCCTGCGGGCCGAGCGTCTTTGCCCCAGAAACTCCTTCCAAGAGCCCCTTGGGCGAGTGGATGGCAGCCAAGCCCAACACGGTGGAGCTGCGCCCTGTCCACGAAATCCAAGCCGATCCAGAGCCGGAGACGATCGGCGTGAACACGGTGGCCAAGGCTTCTACTGAAGGCGTGACCATTGCTCTGGAGCCGCAGCTCTCGCCGGTGCTGGAGGTGAAGGCGGGAGTGCCCAAGCCGCCCAAGTGGCCCAACCCTGCCGAGGCTCTGCAGGCGGCCTTCAATTGGATGTTTGGTGAGCCCGCCTATGCTGCCCGCGCCGGACTGAGAGGCAATTTGCTCTCCAGCCAGATCGCCAACCCCAGCAAAGAACCCGGCATTCGCCCTGCCGAGAGTGGTGCTTCTCCGATTTCCGGAACTCTTAGCCTAGGCACCGACGACTGGGCGCGGCAACTGCGGCGGCGATTGCTCAATCCCAATGGAACTGTTCGCTGTGACTCAGAAGAAAAGGTCACTCCCACCGACGGTGGCTTCTGGGTGCCGGGGGTATTTCGCCCCAACTTCAACGACCGCTTCAAGTACACCGCCTACACAGCTGCCAGCCGCCCCAGCACGTTGCGCATCAAAGACTGGAACGGAGACGGCCAACTGAACTTCTGGGACAAGAACAGCAACGGCGTTCGCGACTCCGACGAGCCTTGGGATGTTTTGGATCGGGATCCGCTGTTTGGGTTGGATCTGGTTCCTGAGCCTCCCGGCAACCCCATTCAGCTAGAAATTCAGCCGCAGATGGTGCTCAACCCCTATGCCCGAGTCAACAAAAGCGCCGCGACCCAAGCCTACACTCCCGCGTCCAAGTATGCGGACGGATACTACATTAACCACGAGGGCAGTGAAGATATTCGCAATGGCCTCTGCTTCTACGTCAAGCCCAACGGCAACACCATCCAGGTGCAGGTTGATCGGGATGGCGGCAGTGGCAATAAACCGGAGTGGGTGGACGTAGAGCCCTTCACCCTGGATCTGAACAAGCCCACCACCGGCTTTGCCGGCAACAACCCTGTGCTGGGGGTAATCCTGGATGAGGTGACCCGGCGGCCCATTCCCATTCCCCGCTTCCAAGAGCTGGCCTCAGCGGATGTAAACCAGCGCCGCCGCAACGACAACGGCACCCAAAACCGGCAGCTCCAGCCGGCCAGGGAAACGCGGGTAAATGCCATTGCCATCAGCGGTGTGATCCCGTCTCGGCTGAATCAGACAGGCGGGGGCATGCACAACTTCCTGCGGCTCAACGAGCTGTGGAGAGATGTCAACCTCTTCTTCAGCGGCTCGATGATCCAGCTTAACTACAGCACCTACGCCACCGGCCCCTTCCTGCAGCACAGCTTCGAGCCACCCAACTTGGTGCCAGATCCAACCTCTGTGCGGGGCTTCGACTACTACTTCCCACCCAACCGCCGCTTCGGCTACGACGTGGGTCTGCAAATTGCCCGTCGTCCCAGCGCGGTGTCGGCCCGCTTCCAATTCCCCTCCAATACCCGCACCGAGTTCTTGCGAGAGCTGGATCCTCAGGATCCGTATGTGCGGCGGCTGCGCTGTGCCTTGCAACAGCAGCCAGGTGTTCCTCTACAGGCTGCTGCTCAGATTGGAGGCTGCAACGAATTCAACTGATATTGACTTCCCATGCCAGGGGTAGATTCAAGGTAGGCAGATCTGGGCGAGCGCTGGAGGGGATATGAAAAGGTGGCGGCTTTTGCGGCAGCAATTGGAAGCAGAAGGCTTCACGCTCATTGAGGTCTTGGCCTCGGTGGTCATCGTGGCTTTGGCTATGGCCGCTCTTGCTCCTGCTCTCACCCTGATCGCCTACCGGCGGGCCATGACCGAGCGCGTGGAGGTAGCCAATCAACTGGCCCAGGCCGAGGTGGATCGGATCCGCACGCTGGTTGACCTGGAGCTGGCCGCTAACCCAGTTGCCTTTCAGAACCCGGCTCAGTTGGCCCGTCTGCCCAGAGTTGGAGCGAATCCCCTGGCAAGTACCCCAGCACCGGCCACTATGGATACTAACGGGGCCAATTATTCGATTCGCTTGGCTCAAATTCAGTTGCCAGGACGCAACCCTGAAGAATATGTCATTCAAACCTTTCGCAGTGGTGGTGGAGATTGTATTGACCGACGCAACAACACCGTGATTGCGGGGGTTCCCTGCACCTTCCTGATGGGGGTGAGGGTTTACCACCGCTTTTCTTTTGACCCAGCGACCCGACAGGCCCTTCCTGGGTTGCGAACCGAGTCGGTCTCTGCCAACCAGAACTTAGCCAATGCCGATGTTTGGCTATTTCCCATGGCCAGCTCGATTGTAGAAATCAACTTGGCTGCCAATTTGGGCGATGTTTGCCGGGGGATCCTGGCCAGCGTCCAAGCCAGCGGTGGAACCCCAGCCAGCAACTGTGAGGCATTTCCTCTGCCCGGCAGCCCCTAGCTCATTGCCCTGAGGCGGATTGGCAGGATCCCTCTCTGGATTTACAAGATATAAGGTAGTGGTGTTTCCCTATGTTCAAGGTCTTACGCCGGAGGGTTAATCAGAGTGCGGGGTTTACCCTCATCGAGCTTTTGGTGTCGCTGGTGGTAGCCTCGATCTTTCTGCTGGCCACCGGCATGATCGTTATCGAGACGATGCGGCTGGATCGGGAAGAGACGGGCCGCACCCAGGTGCAGGCGGAGCTGACCCAAGCCATGGAATTCATCCAGCAGGATTTGGCGGAGGCTCTTTACATTTACAACGATGCGGAACAGCCCAACGGAGACGGAACGCCAGATCTCATCCAAAGGCTTTACACCCCCGGCTGGATTCGCCGCCCCGATGGGGCCATTCCAGTGGTCGCCTTTTGGAAGCTGAATCCGATCCCACGCGATTGCTATCAAGGCCCTCCGACGTTGCAACAAATCCGAGAAGGCCGAGTAACTTTGAAGGAAAGACCTTCAGGCATTTCCCAATCTGATTGGGAAAACATTCGCAGCCGCCGCAACATCTACACCTTGGTTGTGTATTACTTGCAGCGCAACTACAACAACGCCGGTAACCCAGACGGCAGCACCCCCTGGGAGGGTAATGCGCGCATTGCTAGGTTTGAGTTGCAACCTCTTAATGACACATGCACTGAGCGCAGCCGATTTTTTGTCGAGGATCCGGATCCCTTCCGGGAAGGCTTTCTGGTTTGGCCCTCTGAGCAAGCTAGGGCTCGCCAAACTCCCATTGCTGGGGCAGGCAATCAAGGTAATCGACTGGTAACTCTGGTCTCCAACATCTTCAGCAGCCGGCAGGACAGCCCCCAGGTTGCTCCCCCTTGCCCACAGGGCTATGCCTTTGGAGGAGGCCGACCCAACGGGGTTACCTTCTCGGGGTTGGGGGTCAATCAGAACGATGTGGGTTTTTATGTCTGTGTCCGGCGCGGTGGCTCTGCGAGCCTTCCCCAAGATGTGATTGTGAACATTACAGCAACCGCTATGGAACGCTCCAACCCTGGTTTGTTCCGGCGCTACATTCAAGATGCGACGAGTGTCGATGCGGAACAGGTGTCGCGGTACTTGACGGCGATGCAAACTCAAGTTTTGGCCCGTGGTGTGTTCAATCGTCAAGCCTAGTCAAGCCCATATGACTTGCCCAGAGGGGGGATTCCTGCCTATGCTGGCCTCGGTGAGCGGATCTAGACGGATTGCACCTGCCCAGACAAGGGGCTTTACGCTGATAGAAGTCTTGGCGGTTATTGTCATCATCGGCATCTTGGCTGTGCTGGCCGTTCCCTCTGGGATCAATATCTGGGCCCGGATCCAGCTTGATGATGCGCAAAACAAGGTAGAGCGGGCTTTGCGCACCGCCCGCACCAACGCCAGGGCTTCTCTCTTGGGCCGAGCTTGGGTGGTGGGGGTGGACAATTCAGAGCCAAACGTACCGACTCTGGTTATTCAAGATGAGCAGGGCCTTTGCGATGAACCCACCCCCTGTCAGCGGCTACGCCTGAACAATTTTGTAACTGTAGCCAACACCTTCAATGACGGAAGGGCGGTTTTTGAATCCGATGGCCGGGCCCGTCAACTGGGTCGCTTTGTAGTCAGCAGCACCTACTCTCAGGGAGAAAACCGCTGCGTGGTGGTGATCACCTTGATAGGCACTATCCTCAAGGACAACGACCCGGCTTGTGCAAGTAGAACAGATGCAGAAGAGTAGACAGGCTTGCAACCTTCTTGAAAGAGGGTAGGATGGTCAGGCCGATGTTTTTGGGTAGCGCATGGCCCCTTCTTCCCCAATCCTTCAGGAAAAAACCTTTCCTTGGCAATCTCGTCAGCCTGCTTTGCTGGTGCTGGCGGATGGCACTTCCTTTGCCGGTTGGTCTTTTGGGGCGCCGGGCACGGCGGTGGGCGAGGTGGTGTTTAACACGGGCATGACCGGCTACCAGGAGGTGATCACCGATCCTAGCTACCGGGGGCAGATGGTTACCTTCACCTGTCCGGAGCTGGGAAATACCGGAGTCAATGAGCTGGACGAAGAATCGGCTCGGCCTCAGGTTGCGGGGATCATCGCCCGCAATGTGTCTCGCCTGGCCAGCTCCTGGCGGGCTACATCCACCCTCCCCGAATACCTGCAACGATATGGGATCCCGGCCATTGCTGGGGTAGATACGCGGGCTTTGGCACGGCGGCTGCGCTCTCAGGGGGTGATGAACGGGGCCCTTTCCACGGAGACTTTGGATCCCCAGGTTTTGTTGGAGCGGGTGCGCCAGGCTCCTTCCATGCAGGGGTTGAGCTTGGTGGCGGAAGTTACTACTCCCCAACCCTACGAGTGGCTGGAACCTACCCCCGCCGACTGGGACTATGGGCGCAGCCAAGGGATCCCAGTGCCGGAGCCGCCCCTGCGGGTGGTGGCCTTGGATTTCGGCGTTAAGCGCAACATTCTGCGCCGCCTTACCCGCTATGGCTGTCGGGTGATGGTGTTGCCGGCCAATGCCAGCCCGGAGCAGATTTTGAGTTACAACCCCGATGGGATCTTCCTCTCCAATGGGCCAGGGGATCCCGCCGCTGAGACGACTGCCATCCGCACCACGCAAGCGCTGCTGCAAACCGGGAAGCCCCTATTTGGGATCTGCCTGGGCCATCAGATCCTCAGCTTGGCCCTGGGGGGATCCACCTACAAGCTCAAGTTTGGCCACCGCGGCCTCAACCACCCTTGCGGGTTGGAGAAGCAAGTGGAGATCACCAGCCAGAACCACGGATTTGCGGTGGATGCCGCTTCGATCCCCGCCGATGAGGTCACGATCAGCTACCTCAACTTGAATGACCGTACCGTGGCCGGGATCCGCCACCGTCACCTGCCCCTGTTTTCCGTGCAGTATCACCCGGAAGCCAGCCCCGGCCCTCATGATGCCGATCACCTCTTCCGGGAGTTTGTGGAGCTAATGCTGCAGCACCGAACTTTTTTAGCTACTCAACGCTAACATCTTTCACCTCCTGCCGAAGGCAGGGGATTGGACAGGGACGGGATCCCTCAAGAGAAGCGGTGGTGCCAGACCGTGATGGCAATCGCCAAGGCATCGGCGGCATCATCCGGGCGGGGCAAGCTGGGCAGGTTGAGTTCCCGGGCCACAGCAGCTTGTACAGCCTGCTTGTCGGCGCGTCCGTAGCCCGTCAAACTTTGCTTGACTTGGGCGGGCGTAAACTCCACCGGCAGCAGATGATGCTGGGCCAAGGTGAGCAGGATCACGCCGCGGGCTTGGGCAATGGCAATGGTGTTGCCCATCTTATAGAAAAAAAGTTTTTCCAGCCCCACCTGATGCGGGCGCAGTTGGCGCAGCAACTGGCTCAAATCCTCGTGCAGCGTTTGCAGCCGCTCCGGCATCGAGTGTTGGCTGGGGGTGCTGATCACCCCATAATCCACAGGTTTCAACCCCGCAGATCCCGCCAGAATGCAGCCGAAGCCCATGGTTCCCAGACCTGGATCTAGGCCGAGGATGCGCTGCTCAGGTGGGGGGTCTCCTCTGTCGGCGAGGGACGGGGGGATCTGACAGAGGTTATGACCTGCCGGGTGACTTCGCATGATTGGGATGATCGGCGTGCAAGTAGGTCAGGCCCGAGATCAGGGTGAGAACCACCGCCACCCAAAAACAAGGGATCCCTCCCGGCCACCCCAGAATCAGCAAAGCAATGGCCAGGATTTGGGTTACCGTCTTGGCTTTGCCCCAGAGATTGGCGCCGCGGATCTGGCTCTGGTTGACCCGCCAGCCGGCGATGGCCAGCTCCCGCCCCACCAGCAAAAACACTCCCCAAGCAGGGATCCGCCCCAGCTCCAACAAGCCCAGCAGCGGGGCCAACACCAGCAGCTTATCCACCAAGGGATCCAAAACCTTGCCCACATCCGTTACCAGCCCATAACGGCGGGCCAAATGGCCATCCAGCCAATCGGTTGCTGCCGCCAGCAAAAAAGCCCAGAGGGCCAATCTCTCTCCCCAGGGGGACTGCAGGCTCAGCCCCAGCAGAATAAAAGGGATCCCTGCCAGCCGCAGCAGGGTGACGGCGGTGGGCAGGTTCACCCACTCCAGCTTGGCACTTTGGACGGCGCCGGGATTCTCCACCTCAGATCTGGCCTCAAGGATTAAGGATCAGAACTATCAAGGACTATCGGAATTATTGGTAACGGCCCAAGCGCTCGGTGAGCAGGTGGTAAAACCCCTGGGCATCCACCCCAAAAGCCACCTGGACATTGGCAGGGCGGCCACTGGATCCCCAGCGATCCACCACCGTCCGGCCCAGATTCAAGGAGCTGGCAGTTTCCACCTCGACGTAGCAGGGCTTAAGCTCAAACAACTGCGGCTGCAACAGATAGGCAATCACACAAGGGTCGTGCAACGGCCCTCCCGGTAGCCCGTAGCGTTCTACGTCGACCTTACCGTAAAAGGTGAGCATGTTGGCCACCGTCCGCCCAACGCGGGTGCCCAGGGCGCGGATGCGCTCAATCCGCTCCGGCGTGCTGAGGACCTGTTGGGTGACGTGCAAGCCCAGCATCACCACCTCCGGGATCCCGGCGCTGAGCACGATCTGGGCGGCGTGGGGATCGGTGAGGATGTTGAACTCGGCTGCCGGCGTAACATTCCCCTCAAAGGCGGATCCCCCCATAAACACCAGCCGCCGGATGCGCTCCACAATTCGGGGCTGCTGCACCAGAGCCACCGCCAAGTTGGTCATCGGGCCTAGCAAAGCCAAGGTAACCAGCTCAGGGGCAGCCATCAGCGTCTCGATGAGATAGGTTACCGCATGCTGGGATCCCAAAGGCATCTGGGGCTCCGGCAGATCCGCTCCGTCGATCCCGGTTTTGCCATGCACCTGCTCGGCGGTTTCCAGAGGGCGCAAGAGAGGGCGGGGACAGCCGGCATACACCCCCATCTGGGGTTGACCGGCCAATTCACAGATCTGTCGAGCATTGCGGCTGGTTTTGTCCAAGGAGACATTGCCAGCCACCGTGGTAATGCCCAGCAATTGCAGCTCTTCTGGCGACGCCATAGCCAGCAGCAGAGCCACCGCATCGTCTTGGCCAGGGTCACAGTCGATGATCAGGGGCACCATAGGGATCTCGGCAGCAGCTCACTCACCCCTAGTTTAGGTTTTTCTCCCGCTCTTTTCCTCTGGCCGGTGAGCGCGGATCCCGGTCAGATTTAAGATAGGAAATATATCTTCATCCTTTGTCTTGTTGCCTGACACCCATCCACTGCGCATCAACCTGTTGCTGGATTGGGAGCCGCCAGCAGGAGAGCCCCTAGCTTGCGAGGACTGGCTACCCCCTGAACGCTTTGTTGTCGAGTGTTTTCAGGATCAAGCTACCTTCCTAGAGGCTCTCAGGAGACAAGACGGCCATGTCGATTGCTTGGTGCTCCTGGTGGATCCCACTCGGCTGCAAGAGCTGCACGATCTGGGCAATCAGCTCTGCGCGTGGGGGCTGCTGCTGCCGACGGTGCTGGCGATTGTGCTGGAAGGATCCCACCTGCCAAAGGAAACACCGGAGACGGAAGGAGAGATCCCTGCCACCTCATCTTTGGTGAAAGCATTGCTCAAGCGAGAGCAGTTTTTCTACCACAACGCCACCCTCGTCCGTCCCATTTCGCCACAGGAGCTGAAGGGGCAGGTGCGGGCCGACTGTACCGCTTCGGGATCCCCTTCCGTCTTGGAGCTGCTGGTGGATCGGGCCATCGCCTTGTTTCTGCAGATGTCTCCCACTTGCGGCCTCCCGCAGGGCCCAGTGCATCCCAGCGATCAGCCCTACCTGGCTTACAGCAACCAACAACAACGGCGGCTGGCGGAGAAATTGCGGGAACGGCTGGGCTACGCCGGAGTGTACTATCATCGTGACCCAGAGCTGTTTTACCGTCGCCTCCCGCCCCACGAGCAGCGAGCTTTGATGCAACGGCTGCGCGGCCTTTACCAGGCGATTGTCCTGGAATACTTTCAGTCTCCCGAAACCGCCAATGCCCGCATCGATGAACTGGTGGCCTTGGCCTTTTTTGCCGATATTGGCGCTGCTCAACTGCTGGAGCTGCACATGAACTTGATGGAAGACTTTGCCAAACAATTGAAGCTGGAAGGCCGCAGCGAAGAGATCCTGCTGGATTACCGCCTTACCCTGATCGATGTGATGGCCCACCTGAGCGAAATGTACCGCCGCTCCATTCCCAAACCTGCCCCAAGGGATCCTTAGATATGTCCACTCGCAAAGCCTATGTTCTCAAGCTCTACGTGGCGGGCAACACCCCCAATTCTCTGCGTGCCCTCAGCACCTTGCAAGACATCCTAGAAAAGGAGTTCCGCGGCGTGTACAGCCTGAAGGTGATCGATGTCTTGAAAAATCCGCAACTGGCAGAGGAAGATAAGATCTTGGCAACGCCGACCTTGGCCAAAATCCTGCCGCCACCGGTGCGGAAGATTATTGGCGATCTATCCAACCGCGAGAAAGTGCTCATCGGCCTGGATCTGCTCTACGAAGAATTGGACGAAGAGGCTTGAGACAGGCTGCAGGAGCAAGGAGAGTGGGATGAACCAGTCATTGGGGCCTTCTGAGCCAGAAAAGCCACAAGATAACACCGCAGAGGACTCCACCGAACCAACCCCAGACAACCACCGAGCGGATCTCTCAGAGCTGCGAGGGATCCCCAAAAAACAGACGGGCATCGAGGGCTTTGAGGACATCAGCCACGGTGGGCTGCCCCTGGGACGCACCACCCTGGTCAGCGGCACCTCCGGTACCGGCAAAACCCTGTTTGCCATGCAGTTCCTCTACAACGGCATTGTGAAGTATCAAGAGCCGGGGATCTTCGTCACCTTTGAGGAAACCCCCGCCGATATCATTCGCAATGCCTCCAGCTTTGGCTGGGATCTGCAGGCCCTCATCGACAGGGGCCAACTGTTTATCCTGGATGCCTCCCCCGATCCCGAAGGCTATGAGGTGAGCGGCAACTTTGATTTGTCGGCCCTCATCGAGCGCATTCAGTACGCCATTCGCAAATACAAAGCCAAGCGGGTCTCCATCGACTCGGTGACGGCCATCTTTCAGCAGTACGACCCTGCCGGTGTGGTGCGGCGGGAGCTGTTCCGCCTGACGGCCCGCCTCAAGCAGGCCAACGTCACCACCGTCATGACCACGGAGCGCACCGACGAGTACGGCCCCATCGCCCGCTACGGCGTAGAGGAATTCGTCTCCGATAACGTGGTGATCCTGCGCAACATCCTGGAAGGAGAGAAACGGCGGCGCACCATCGAGATCTTGAAGCTGCGGGGCACCACCCACATGAAGGGGGAATATCCCTTCACCATCACCAATGACGGGATCAACATCTTCCCCCTGGGAGCCATGCAACTGACGCAGCGCTCCTCCAACGTGCGGGTCTCCTCCGGCATCGAGAAGCTGGACGAAATGTGCGGCGGCGGCTTCTTCAAAGACTCGATTATTTTGGCCACCGGCGCCACCGGCACGGGCAAAACCTCGCTGGTGAGCAAATTCCTGGAGCGGGGCTGCCTGGATGGGGAACGCTGCATTCTCTTTGCCTACGAAGAGTCGCGGGCGCAGCTTTCCCGCAACGCCTCCTCCTGGGGCATTGAGCTGGAAGAGTTCGAGCGGCGGGGCCTCCTCAAGATCATTTGCGCCTACCCAGAATCTGCCGGCCTGGAAGACCACCTGCAGAAGATCAAAACCGAGATGATGGCCTTCAAGCCCTCCCGCATGGCCATTGACTCCCTGTCGGCGCTGGCGCGGGGGGTGAGCCAAAATGCCTTCCGCCAGTTTGTAATCGGGGTAACTGGCCTGGCCAAGCAGGAGGAGATCACCGGCTTTTTCACCAACACCACCGACCAATTCATGGGATCCCATTCCATCACCGAATCCCATATTTCCACCATCACCGACACGATCATCCTGCTGCAATACGTGGAGATCCGCGGAGAAATGGCCCGCGCCCTCAACGTCTTCAAAATGCGGGGATCCTGGCACGACAAAGGGATCCGCGAGTACCTCATCTCCAATGCGGGCATCCAAATCCGCGATTCCTTCCGGGGCTACGAGCGCATCATCAGCGGATCCCCGACCCGCATCAATGTGGATGAGAAAAACGAGCTCTCCCGGATTGTGCAAAACGTCCAGGCCCTCGAGGAAGAAGGGTTGTGAGCGGTTACAACAGTTCCGTGAGTGGGCGCGGCAACAGACCCGTTGAGTCAAGCGAATTTCCAACACCGCTCAACACCGCGCAAGCCCTGCACTTGCGGCTGGCAGGGAGGGATCGGCCCAGACAAGGATTTCCCCGCGGCCAATGGCGAACAGTGGTAACCCACCTACAAATTGGGTAGTATGCCTCTAGCAGTAGCGCAAAGGGCGGGGTTTCCCGGCGTGTTTAGTTTTCTTGGTGGTTCCAAAACCCGAACCATGCTTGGGGTGGACATCAACCCCGAGCGCATCGCCGTTGCCCAACTGAAAAAGCAGGGCAATGGTCGCTATCGTCTGGCCCACTACCACAGCGTGGACATGCCAGAAGGGGCGATGGTCGAAGGGCGCATCCTCGATCCGAGCACAGTTGGCTTGATCCTGATGAATTTGCTCAATGAAAACAAAGTGCCCACCAACCTGCCGGCAGCCACAGCAGTGCCCGTAAGGGAGGCCATCGTTCGTCTCATTCGCCTGCCTGCCGACCTACCTGCCGATGAGCTGCGCCGGGTGGTTTTGGAGCAGGAGGCCGAACTTTACATTCCCTATCCGCGGGATCAGGCGGATGTCGACTACCAGCCCTTGGGTCTCGATCTTTCCCAGGATGGCATTGAGCGCATCGAAGTCTTGCTGGTGGCCATCCCCAAAGAGGTGGTGGACAACTATCTAGAGGTGCTGCAGGCGGCTAACTTGCAGGTGCGCTGTGTGGAGCTGGCCAGCTTCTCTCTTATTCGCACCATCCGCGACCAGCTAACCCAGTACGGCCCCCAAGAGGCTGTGTTGCTTAGCTCCATCGGCTACGACAGCAGCGAGATCAGCATTTTGGTGAACGGGATCCCGCAATTTACCCGCACCGTCAACATCGGCACCATCCACATGCGGCAGGTGCTGGCCCAATCCCTGAATCTGCCGGTTAGCCGCACCGGCGACCTGTTGCGAACTCTGAGGTTACCCCTGATCAACCCCACCGATGTTTTGGCCACGGGAGAACAGCCAGCGCCCAGCAATCCCGGTGTAGCAGCAGTAACGCGCGTTGTCTCCGATTTGGCGGATGAACTGAGGCGCTCCATCGACTTCTTTACGAGCACAGAAAGCAGCTCGCCTGTGGTGAAAGTACTGCTGGCCGGAACTGGGGCAAGCATCGGCCAAATCGACGGCTTCTTATCTCAGTCGTTGAGCGTGGCGGTGGAGTTGGCGGATCCCTTTGGCAACATTGTCGTGCCGGATTCAGTGGAACTGCCCCTGGAGGAACGCCCAGCAATGGGAGTGGCCCTGGGGTTGGCGTTACGGGAAGACACCAAGTAGCGGCAGCAGGCAGCGCAAGCTCGCCCAACCGATGAAATAGCGCACAAGGCGGTTAAAGAGATGTACACACCGGAGATCAATTTCCTCAAAGAAAGGCCGGATGTCCTCACCACAGCTCGAACAGGTGGGGGAGCAGTAGTCGCAGCTGAGGCTGCAGAGGGATCCCAGAATTGGATCCCGGCCATTGGCCTGGGGGTTGCTGTTGCTGCTGTAGCGATGGGAGCTTTTTGGTATTTCCAAGACAGCTTTTCCCGCCAGAGAGAAACCTTGAGGGCGGAGCAGGCTCGCCTTGACAGTGAGCTCAGCACAGCCAATGCTGAGTTGTCCCAGCTGCAGAATGCCAATCAAGAGCTGCAAACCATTCGCGCCCAAACGGAAGGGTTCCGCTCCTTTCTGGGATCCGTCCAGCCTTGGTCGGCCATCTTGGAAGAGCTGCGGCGCAAGATCCCCGGCCAGGGGGTATGGATAACCAACATCAGCGCTTCCGGGGATACTGTCAATATCCAAGGAGGGGCGCTGGACTTTCCCCTGGTGAACGACTTTTTGCTCACCCTGCTGGATTCCAACTTTGTTACCAGCGCCGTCCTGAACAGCAGCTCCCGGGTGGACGGCACAGACGTAACCGAGCCCAGCGTTACCTACGGCATAACCGTAACCATCCGTACCCTGGGGGATCCCGACCCAGAATTTACCCGCGAGCTGGAGCAGCGGGGAGCGATAGGCTTGGTTGAAAAGATCAACATTTTGCGTCGAGTGGAGGCGAACTGATGACTGGATCGGTTGAAGGTTTTCCCGACGAACAACTGGTGGTTCCCCCGGCAGGGCCGCCGGTACTGCTGGGCGTGGAGCTGACCCCCATTCGAATTGGTCTTTTAATCGGGATCACAGGGCTAGGCGCGGCGGGGTTTCTGGCCTTCACCCAACTTCGCCCCTTGATCGAGGAGGTACAGGCTTTGGAAAGGGAGGTAGCCAACAAAACCACCCAGTTGCAGGACATAAAGAGCCAGATTGCCAGTTTGCAAGATGTGCCCAATCAGGTCGAGAGAGCTCGCGTGGAGCGGGAACAGATCAGTGCCCTGCTCTCCACCCCCGAGAATGCCGACACGCAACTGCTGGATCTCAACCGGCTGGTGCAGGGGCAGCCCAACAGCGAGCTGCGCAGCTTTAGCCCTTCTCCACTGACTCCAGCGTCTTCGGCCAATCCGGAAGTGCCTGGGATCATCGCTCCCGCCATCCAAGTGCAGACCACCCGTGTCGCTCTGCGTGGCCCCTATACGGAGCTGATCAATCTGATGGGAGATATAGAACGTCTGCGCACGCTGTTCCGGGTGAGCAACATCAGCTTAAATCCTGTTCAAGACACAGGGGAACTGGACGCTGCTTTTGATTTGATTGCCTACATCTACAACAAGGACGTTCCGTTGGGCACTGCTCCTGCACCTGAAGGGCAAGCCCCCCCTGAAGGAGAACAGGCAGCACCCAGCCAATAGCCTAGCTATGCTTCGGCTCAGGGGGAGATCCTGCCAGTGCGGGACCCCTTTTGGGTTTTCAGAAGACGGGAACAATCGCCGGTGCAGCACAGATAGTGTTGCCAAATCGAAGATCTGGGAAAAATTTCTCCCGAAATGGCTACAGGTAGTGGCAAAGTCCGAGATTTCGGCTTTGATTAGGGAAGCACGGGGTGAACGAGGCCAAAGGCACCCGTGGCGAGGCTAAGCAAGAACACGGTTGGGTGAAGGAGTGAGGTGTGAGGATGATGAACCGTCGAGTTGCTTATGGGTGTGCGTTGAGCTTGATCCTGTCTTTACCCTCATTGGCCTTAGAGAGCCGGGTCAATGAGGCAGCCGCTCAGCAGTTGACCTCCGCAAACCCGCAACGCCTCAGCCGCATCACAGATATCCGTTTGCTGCCCAACGGCAACCGCATGAAGTTGGAGATCAGCACGGAAGGGGGCACCCGTCCACAGGTGTTCTTTACCCAGCAGGGACAATCTTGGATCGGGGACATCACCAATGCTCAATTGAGTGGGAGCCAAGGCCGCTATCGTCAAGAGTCTCCCTTGCCGGGGGTGCGTTTCATCGAGGCTAAGCAACTAGGCAATGACAGTGTGCGGATAGAAATAGCCGGCGTGGCCGCAGCTCCCCAAGGCTTGCTGGCTCGGCGCAGCCCGACGCAGTTGGTCTTCGATTTTGAGGGCCTACCCTCTGCCCCACCGGTTCCAGTGGCTGCAGTGCCCAGTCAACCGGTATCCCCAACCCGACCTCAACCCACGGCTCCTACTCCTCAGCCAACAGCTTCTGCCCCTGCCCCCCAGCCGGTCGCTCAAAACCCTGCCCCTCCGCCGACCGCTCAAGCGGCTCCTCCCACACCTGCTGCTCCTGCTGCACCCGTGATTTCTCAGGTGCCTTCTGTGGACCAGCTCAACCAACCCCAACTGCCGCCAGGGGTTGTCAATCCTGATGTTTCTCCGTTTCAAGGTCAAGCAATGGCTCCCCCGGCTGGAGATCTTGCCGTTGGCAGTATTATTCCAGCTCCTCCCCCGGTGGATTTGGGTTCAAATGCCAAGATCACTTTGACCTTAAGAGATGCTCCTGTAGGTGATGTGTTAAGCCTACTGGTGCGTCGAGCTGGGCTTAATGTAGTTCTCAATGATGTGCCTCCGGACTTGACGATTTCCCTAGATGTAGCTGACTCACCTCTACAAGAAACATTTAACTTTATTTTGCGCTTGAAGGAGCTTCAAGCGTCTCGCGTAGGGCAAACAGTTTTCATTGGTACTACACTCCCTGGGGTTGGCCAGCAGATCGTCAGGACGTACAGGCTCAATCAACTGAGAATCGAAGAGACAGAGCAAACTTTCAATTTAACTGCTGCCGGTGCTGCAGGCGGACAGGCAACAGTCGAAATCAATGCCAGACAATTGAGTATCACGCCGAGCGAAATCAGAAGTAGAATTTTGGCCATTCTGGAAGCATCAAATATCCCTTTAGCTCAAGAGTCAGCCATTCAAGCGGATCCAAGAACAAATTCACTGACTATTGTTGCCACACCTACCCAGCATGATGTAATTGCAGCATATCTTGCCCAAATTGATCTAAGAAGTCGGCAGGTCTTAATTAGTGCTAGGTTTATTGAAATCAATCTCAATAACAACTCTAATCTGGGAGTTGCATTAGGCGGTGCTTCTGGCAACTTTGCGCTGGGATCCGGAGACAACACCGTCTTTGGTGGAACTCCTCTTAACCAACCTGCTGGGTCCTCGGTTCCTAATGTTGGCTCGAATCCAGGTCCAGTAGCTGGGGGCTCGCTCGTATTTAATACTTTAAATCGGCTCCAGCAATCTCTCGCGGCTCGTATAGATGCAGCCATTGCTTCAGGAACAGCTAAGATATTGGCCGATCCAAAAGTAGTCGTTGCCAACAACACTGGTGCGTCTATTGTAGTTGGCCAGGAAGTTATTACCAACAGGAGAATACAGACGGATCCTGCAACAGGCCAGACAGCAATTATTTTCGAGAAGGGCAACGCAGGAGTCAACTTGATTATTCAAAATGTTAGGATTGATGACAATGGCTACGTTACGTTGAATCTTCTTCCACAGATTTCGTCTATCGGCGCCCAAATCACTTTAGACGATGGCAGCGTGATTAGCTTATTGAACCAGCGTTCTATTGGATCTTTACAGACCAGACTCAAAGATCGAGAAACACTATTCCTTGCGGGATTGATACAAGAGGAGGATCGGGTATCTGTTGATAAAGTCCCCCTTCTTGCTGAAATCCCCCTGTTGGGTTCTCTCTTTCGTAGACAAACTACAACAAACGATAGACGTGAAGTTGTTGTCTTAATTACCCCGACGATTTTGGAAGACTAAAGGAAGCTCTTCACCGACGAAGGCTGCTTTCCTGTAGCTGAATCAGTTGCATTGCTTTGCTAAAAATGAAAGGACATTTCAATTATTCAACTTTCCCAAAAGAGTAGATTGTGAGGCAAGCTGTGGCTCAATGCTGAGATCAAACTTTTCTTGCCGATTTTGGGTGAGACTGGGATCCCTATTGCTCAGCTTGGGTCTGGCTTGGGTGCTGGCTTCGATTGACGCAGGGTGGTCACAAACCTATCGCCTTTCTCTACCGGTACAGGGTCAGAGCTATTCGCAGCTAGTCGAGCAATCACGTCCTCTGGTTTGGCGAGCTTTGGCGCAACAATTCCAAGCGCAACCGCAGCCGGAGCAGATCACCTTGGAGGTACTGGGACAAGCCGGGGATCGGCAAGCCCCTCTATTTACCGTGCGAATGCCTCGCAGCGTTTGGCAGCAAAACCCCTCCCCCGCTCAATTGGAGCAGCATACCATTTTCTATCCTGATGCGTTGGCTCTTTTACAGCCGCGAGCACCGCTGCAGCAAGCCCAGGTAGAATCTACTGCTCCCTTTGCAAATGGAATTACATTGGTCTCCAGCAATCCTTCCAATGGCCAAAGAGGGATCCCAATTGACCAAAATATCCATCTGCGTTTTGATCGACAGCTTCCAGCCGGAATAACAGGTCTAGCCTTCGGGATCCAGCCCCCTGTGGAGGTGGCCTTTGACATTCAGGGAAACGAGCTGATCTTTCAGCCTTTACAGCTACTCAGCTACAGCACAGATTACAGAATACTCTTGCCTGCAGCCAAAGAGCTGGATTTACAAAAGCCCATAGAATTGACTTTCCGCACCGAGCCTCAGTACAGTTACCAGCGAGATATTAAGCCCTTGCTAGAAGCCAGTTGTGTAGGTTGTCATCAGCAGGCCGGTCGGATGCGGCGCAGCCCTTTAGATAGTTATGCTGCGGTGATGCGTTATGTAACGCCGGGATCGGAAAATAGCGAGTTGCTCAAACCGCGTTGGTTAGCTCGTCATGCTGTCATCCAGCGAGCTGCAGGGATCCGTTTGAATGGGGGGGGAGTGGATGCCCTGAGTTTGTTGTCGCAGGGCAGGGAAGGAGCTGAACCTACGCCCAGGGTTCCTGTGAGTGATCCCCAGGGAGAGTCTCCCGGATCTTTTATCGGACGCAGTGGATCCCCAGAATTGGCCTATATTCGTCGCAACGGCACTGGCATGGATCGCCTAGGTTACTTGAGCGCTGACGAAATTCAAATCTTGCGTACCTGGATTATTCAAGATCAAGCGGCTGAGACCCATCAAAGTTAGCCTGATGGGCTGGAGAGTCTTTACTAGAATGCGTCGTAAAGCCCCTGCTTTGGGCACGGGGATATAAGACGCAGGTTGTCTGAGCAGATTAGGTGTGCTGTACGCATTTTAAGAGTCAAGCTGTGAAAAAGTCGTGAAATGGGCGGCTGTGATCATTCCAGATGAGGTTGAGACACTGTTCAGGTGGTCAGGGATCCCGTCCGGGCGATGAGTGCCAACTCCACCTGATTTTCTTGGGGCTGCCCCAGTTGCACCTCCACATCTCGGCCAAAGAAGCCTTGCATTTTTTTCTGGTAGCTTTCCTGCCATTGTTGGAAGGGAACCTTGGGGGAATCGAACAGAAGCACCAAGGTATACCGGCCATCTCGCAGCTCTTCTCTGTACCCTCTCACCTTGGGCAGATCTGCTTCCAGAGGGCCGCGCAGACCCAGAAACTCCAGGGCATCTTCCAGGTGGGCATTAGCCCCGTAGCTATATTTGGTGATATCGGCGCGGACTTGCTTTTGAATTTCCGTGGCCTGCTGGGCGCGGGCTTGGATCACCTCGAGAGAAGGGGCGGCCAGGGCAGGTACCGGCTTGAGTTCCACTACCTTCATGGTTATCCCTCCCAACAGCAAGGGGATCCCGGCAAACAGGCCGATGAGATTGAGGGTGGGATCGTTGTAGTGGGCAAAGCCCCAAGCCGTGGCGGCAACGCCGGCCAGCAACACGAGAGTGCTCAGGGGGAAGGGCAGTTTTTCAAACATACAGGAGAGGAAGAAAGGCCACCTGAAAACCCAGGCTAGCAGGAAAAGGGCCGGCGGTGGACTTAACCTCCATTGGGATGGATAATCACAGAAATGTCCACCTGGTGTGTTGAGGAGTGGTCTGTGGTTCTGTCCAATCTGTCCAAAATCTCCCGTCATTTGCGCTCGCTGGATCGCAAAGCCCAGGAGCGAGCACCTCTATTTGAGGCCATCCGCCACTATTGCAGCTTGGATAAGGCTCCTTTTCACACGCCAGGCCACAAACAGGGACGTGGGATCCCTGCCGACTTGCGGACCTTTTTGGGAGAGAACGTCTTCCGGGCAGATCTGACCGAGCTTCCAGAGGTGGACAACCTCCACGACCCCGATGGCGTGATCCGAGAGGCCCAGGAGCTGGCGGCAGCAGCTTATGGAGCGGATCGCAGTTGGTTTTTGGTCAACGGTTCCACCTGTGGCGTGGAAACACTGGTGATGGCCGTGTGCGATCCAGGCGACAAGATCTTGTTGCAGCGCAACTGCCACAAATCCGCCATTGCCGGGGTGATCCTCTCCGGGGCCGTACCCGTCTACATCGAGCCCGATTTCGACGCTGAGCTGGGCATCGCCCACGGCATCACCCCAGCTGGCTTGGAGCGGGCCCTAGCAGAACACCCCGACGCCAAGGGAGTTTTGGTGGTCAGCCCCACCTACTACGGGGTTTGCTGCGACCTGGAATCTCTGGCAGCCATCGCCCATGCCCACGGCCTGCCGCTGCTGGTGGATGAGGCCCACGGGCCCCACTTTGGGTTTCATCCGCAATTGCCCATCTCGGCCCTAGAAGCCGGAGCCGATCTGGTGGTGCAGTCCACCCACAAGGTGATCTCCGGCATGACCCAGGCCTCGATGCTGCACCTCAAGGGATCCCGCATTGACCCCAACCGCGTGCGCAACATCCTGCAACTGCTGCAATCGACTAGTCCCAGCTATGTGCTGATGATGTCGCTGGATGTGGCGCGGCGGCAGATGGCCTTAGAAGGGGAAGCCCTGCTGGGCCAAGCCTTGGCTTTGGCAGATCAAGCCCGCGCCCGTCTCAACCGCATCCCCGGCTTGCGCTGTTTTGGCCCAGAGCGTATCGGCTCCACCCCTGGTTTTTTCGATTTCGACCGCACCCGTCTCACGGTAACGGTGACAGAGCTGGGGTTGTTCGGCTTCGACGCTCACGACTGGGTTAACGATCACTTCCACGTGCAGCCGGAGATGTCCACCCTGCACAATGTGGTCTTCATTGTCAGCATCGGCAATACCCAGCGAGACATTGACCGCCTGGTGGAAAGTTTCGCCGCCCTGTCGCAACATTTTCAGGGATCCCGCCCATCCAGAGCGGCAATGGAAAAAATGCAGCGGCTGGCACAACTGCCCCGTCCTTGCTTGCCACCACAACGGCTATCACCCCGGGAGGCTTTTTTTGCTCCCATTCAGCGGGTGCCTTTCCAAGAAGCAGTGGGCCACACCTGCGCCGAAATCATTTCCCCCTATCCGCCTGGGATCCCGATTTTGGTGCCGGGAGAAGAGGTGACTCAAGAGGCGGTGAACTATCTGCTGTTGGTGCATGAGGCAGGCGGCTTTATCAACGGCCCAGAGGATGTGCGCCTGCAGACCCTGAAAGTGGTCAAGGCAAGGACCTAATGCTCTCCTAGCGGGCTTATGGACGGGTTTTTGCCGTTTGCGCTGAGGGGAGCAGCGGTAGGGAGTTTGCCGGGGTGCCGGGGCGGCGGGCTACCTTCACCCGATCCACCCGTGGCCCCTCCATGCGCACCACCTGAAACTCCATCTCTTGGTAGGTGAACTTTTCCCCAGCACGTGGGATCTTCTGCATGTGGTAGATCAAAAAGCCCCCCAGCGTTTGGTAATCCTCGTGCAGGGGCAGGTTGAGGCCACAGCGCTCGTTGATCTCTTCAATATCTAGCTGAGCCTGGATGAGCAAGGTATTTTCGTCAAGTTCTTGGATGTCCGGCTCCTTGGTGTTGGGATCCGGGCCATCGGAGAGCTTGCCGACGATCTCCTCCACCAAGTCTTGAATGGTGATCAGGCCCGCTGTGCCTCCAAACTCATCCACCACCACCACCATCGGCCAGTGGTGCTGCCTCATTTCGGGCAACAGTTCGGCAATCGGCTTGTTCTCCGGCTCAAAGTGGGCCTCGCGGATAAAAGGCGTGATGGGGCTGTGGAGGTCGATGGATCCCTTGGCCAGCTCCCCAATAACTTCCTTGACGTGGATCAGCCCGCGGATGTCATCCAAAGACTCGCCGTAGACCGGGTAACGGGAGTGTCCTGATTCGGCCACCTCGGCCAGCACCTCTTGCACCGTTGCAGTTTCCGGCACAGCGTCGATGCTGGTACGCGGGATCATCACCTCGCTGGCCACCGTCTCGCCAAACTCGAAGATGTTGCTCAACAGCTCTCGCTCTTCCGCCTCAATGTTGCCCGACTCCACCGAGGAAGCGATCAACAGTTGCAGCTCCTCCACCGTCATGGTGCTGTAAAAGGAGCTGGCCTCCGGAATCTGGACTCCCAAAAGCCGCAGCACACACCGAGAGGAAAAGCGGGGCAGCTCTACAAAAGGTCTTAGGATACGGCTGACCAAACGATTGAGCCAGGCCAGTTGCAGCGCAATCGGCTCGGAATAGAGGATGGCCAGAGTCTTGGGGATCAGCTCCCCTACCACGATCTGAAAATAGGTGAGCAGCGAAAACACCACTACCACCGCCACCCCCTGCATAAGGGCCGGATCCACACCCTGAAACCAGTCCAAGCGGCTCAAGGCCAAAAACAGCGTGGGCGAAACTTGGGTGGCTCCAATCCAGCCCAGCAATACACTGGCCAGGGTAATGCCCAACTGGGTGGTGGAGAGGGCATATTCCAGTTGCTCTTGGGCTTTTTGCACAATTGCCGCCTGGCGGTTCCCTTCGCTGGCCAACTGCACCATGCGGGAGCGCCGCGCCGATACCAAGGAAAACTCGACCGCGACAAAAAAAGCGTTGATGACCAGAAGACCGATGACCCAAAGGAGACTAAGAGACGCATCTCCCCACGAAAGCTCGGTGTTGGGGAAAGCAGCCGTCGAGGCTAAAGGGGGGTCGTCCATCAGGGGGAGCAGCAAGACGGATAGACAGCATTCTAGCTCAGACTGACTCGGCCACCTGTCCTCGGCCGGCAGTCGAACTGGTTTCAGCTATCCGTCAACTATCGATGACGCCCTCTCCATGCCCAAAATGCAAAGGATCCCCGGCTTTCGCAGTTCTCATTCATCAAGCAGTAACAGCTACAACCTTTTCCGGCAACGCTCACCCCCGCCTAGGCAAGGGCACCTCCTGAGTGCTAGTCGTCGATATCGACAATGTCACCGGTAGTGGCATCGATCTTGACTTCAATATCGTTGGTAAATTTCACTTCCCAAACTAGGCGCCCATCTTCGCGCTCCAACTCAACTTCTTTAATCACGGCATTGGGCACGGCAGATCGAGCGATCCGAATGGCTTCCTCAATGGGGATACCCAGAGCAAAAGATTGGGCAAAAGCAGTTTTCATGCTCCCACCTACCAGTAGCATCGGGCCGCCGAGGGGCAAAATGCCAAGCAAAAGTAAGGAAGCAATAGAGAGTTTTGCAGGTCTCATTTGCAACTGTTTGAGTAACCCCATCCTTACCCTACCACCCTGGAGTAAAAGAAGCCTTGCCACAAGGAGCACCGTTGCCTTCGCAAGGAGTTCATCCCCCTTGCGTCATAGGGTGTAGTTGCTCGGCCCCTCTTCAGCTACGAACTGTTTGCTTCTCCAATCCAACCCTCTCGGAAACTGACTGGCTGAAGAACACCGCTGTAGGGAAGGAATGCACCTACACCCATCTCGAGTGCTGCTGCCCCAGGCAGAGAAGCAATGTCGGCGTCCTGTGCAGCTCCAAGGTTGGGGCTACCGGCGCTGCATGAATCGGTGATAATATTCCTACCTCTCATTCCTACTGCGGTGAGTGCCGACCATGCCAGATTTTCTGCCCTACGCCTACTTTCAGGGCCAGATTGTCCCTTTTGCCGAGGCGAAGATCTCCATTGCCACCCATGCTCTGCACTACGGGACAGCGGCGTTTGGCGGCTTGCGCGGGATCCCAGACCCGCAAAACCCGGATCAAGTTCTGTTGTTCCGTCTGGATCGCCATTGCCGACGGCTGAGCCAAAGCGCCCGCCTGCTCTGTTTTGATCTCCCCGCTGAACGGATTGAGCAGGTGATTGTGGAGCTGATCCAGAAAAATCGGCCCTCCACTTCTTTCTACATCCGCCCCTTGGTGTACACCTCCGATTTGGGCATTTCACCGCGGCTGCACAACATCGAGAAAGACTTTTTCGTGTACGGGTTAGAATTGGGGGATTATCTCTCGCCGGAGGGGGTCAGTTGCCGCATCAGCTCTTGGGCCCGGCAAGAGGATCGCAGCCTACCATTGCGGGGCAAGATCACCGGCGCCTACATCACTTCCTCTCTGGCCAAGACTGAGGCAGTGCAGTCCGGCTATGACGAGGCTATTTTGATGAACTCACAAGGCAAGGTGAGCGAGGCCTCGGGCATGAACATTTTTATTGTGCGCAACGGCGTGCTGATTACCCCCGGCTTTGACCAAGACATCTTGGAAGGGATCACCCGCGACAGCGTCCTCACTCTGGCCCGCGACCTGGGGATCCCCACCCAAGAGCGGCCCGTTGACAAATCGGAGCTGTTCATCGCCGACGAGGCCTTTTTAACCGGCACTGCTGCCAAGATCACCCCCATTCGCCAGATTGAGCAATACATCATGCCCTCCTCCCGCCCTATCACCGAGCAGTTGCGGCAGAAGCTGACGGCAATCACCGAAAATCGGGATCCCGTCTATGCCCATTGGGTGAAGGTGATCCCTCTGAAAGAAAGCTAGTCCCTAGTCGAGGGGAGAAGCGTCATTATTAAACTGAGCACTCTAGATGGGTAGAGGGGGATCCCTTGCACGAAATTTCCATTACCTGGGCCGACTACCACCGCAAAATCGAGGAGTTGGCCGTCAAAGTCTACGAAAGCGGGTGGGAATTTAACCAAATCGTCTGTATTGCCAAGGGGGGGCTGCGCATCGGCGATACCTTGGCCCGTCTTTTCGACCTGCCCCTGGCTATTCTCTCAGCCTCTTCCTACTCTGGGCCCGGTAACCGCCAGCGGGGGCAACTGACCTTCTCGCGGGATCTAGCCATGACCACCGCCAACCTGGGCAGCCACGTGCTGTTGGTGGACGATCTGGCAGACTCTGGCATGACCCTAAAGCGCTCTGTCCACTGGCTCAAGCACCACTACGGCTTCTACATCGAGGAGATCCGCACCGGCGTACTGTGGTACAAGGCCGCCTCCGTCTATCAACCCGACTACTATGTGGACTATTTGCCGGATAACCCTTGGATCCACCAGCCCTTTGAGCCCTACGAGCAGATGACGCCCCAGCAGCTGATGCAGTTGCTACGCTCTTCCGGTTAGTTGAATTTGCTCAAATTGGCTTGCTCGCGGCGCCTGCAGTGTCTGACGTCAGTTGGACTTCTTGGCATGAGCTGTCTACTTACGATTGCCCACCCCCACTGCAAGCTCTGTTCCCCAGAAAAGTTGAATGACTTGCTCGTACAACAGAAACCACCCAGCCCTGGAAAGCTCCTTGCTCAACACAAGCAAAAGAGCAAAATTCGGATCCAACTTTCTAAACCGATATCATGTCTGCAACTTTTTCCAGATCCAAGGGATGAATTGCAATGATGTTTAGAGCAGAAACTGGGTATTGCTGAGGTCTGACCCTAGTTAGCTTATTCAGGAAACGATTGTACGTATAAAACTCATAGCCTAAAGGCTCCAGTATTTTAGCTGTAGCAGTTCCGGTAACCTTGGAGACATGTTTGTTCTCGAAAATAATGATAGGGTGGCCGGCGGCAAGTAATTCTAGCCCACCGGAGACAACCTGCTCTTCTGCACCTTCTGCATCAATCTTGATGAGATCAATCTGGGGTTCACCTCTCGAGCGCCAGACAGAGTTCAGAGTAATGAGATTTACAACCTTTCCATCATTCGATACTTGTTCCGGCCTTTGCTTTGAATCGCCGATAGAGTTGAATACACTAGCTCTTTCTTCTTGTAACTGAACAGTGCCTTCATGATCCCCAGCGGCGGCTTCTATGAGGAAGACAACATCCTCTAGGGAGCTGGCACTTATTGTCTTTCGCATACACTGAAGACAGGAAGTTGTAGGCTCAATTGCGATCACACTACCTGTAGGGCCTACCCGATGTGCAGCAAGGAAAGTATATACTCCAACATTTGCCCCTACATCGATTACGTTCATCCCTGGTCTTAAAAAGTGCTTGCAGAAGCTAATCTCGTCCTCAAACCATTCTCCTTGAGTAAGTAGGACGCGGGTGACGATACTCGAGAACGAAGGCTCGAGGGAGAATCTGCAATTTTCGTAGTCAAAATAGAGATCGGGCTGCGCAGGGAAAGAGGCTGTTTGCACTCGAGACACAACCTCCCACAGTGCAATTTCCCTAACTAGGCTTGCTTGGCGATGAGTTGGATCAAGGCTAAGTATATGGTTAATTGGTATTAGCCCTTCTATCTTTTTCTGCGAGAGAAGCTCAATCGCTACTGCCAGAGCTGCTTGTTCATCATCTGGATCTATCGAATAAGTTAGGTTCCAAAATCGCATGGCTTCTGGGCTGTATACGACCCCAATATGAGTAGCTATCCATCTGGCTAAATAATAGAGGTAACTGTGTTTCGTGTAAGCATTTGGGCGGGCAGAAACTTCGCTTTCAACCCAGATGGGGAGATCTATCGCTTTGGAAGGACGTAAACCTGCCGCTTCTGTGCACAGAAATTCTAGTAGAGCGTAGGCATCTTCAAAGGCGCGAGGACGATCGCCCAGTACCAGTAGAGCATGTATTCGATTTAGCCAGCAGGGAACATGGCGGGGATCCTTAGCCAAACTTCTTCGCCACAGGGATAGTGCCTCTTCCCAAGCAGATTGACGTGTTGAGACTGAAGCATCAGCACTTAGGGATCGAATGAGCTCGATCCCAGCTTGGTTCCATTCATCTGGAGTTGAGTACAAGTCGTTGGGGTGAAACGTATAAGTTTCGTGGGATTTACCTTCTAGAATATGGAAGAAGGCAGCTTCCATGCTGCGAGCATGTTCTCTTGGATCCCAAATCACCGACCAACGACGGGAATCCCTGATATTCCTCTTGATCTGGTTAATCCACTTTGGATCATGGCCCAGTTGGATCCCACGTTGGATAAACTCTTCTACTGACCAAGTGATACAATCTTCAAGACCGATATTTTTTAGCAGACTGTAGCTCATTCGGCCGTAGTAATGGCGACCTACTAAGGTAAGAACTGGCACACCCATGTAGAGAGCTTCCATAGTGTGGGTTGCACCTGTGTAGGGAAAGGTATCGAGAACAAGATCCACCAAAGCTAGTTGGCCCCGGTGCTCTTCCACGCTGCTTGCTTGAGCTAGAAAACGGACGCGATCCAAAACATCCAATTCCTTAGCTCTTTCCTGGTAACGCCTGATAACTGTGGCAATTTCCCCTGAGCCTTTGACAATTAGGATACCGTTAGGTACGGCTTTTAGAATCTGCAGGTGAGCATCAATGCATTCAAGGGTGCGCTTGTAGGCACTGGCCGCAGTTAGAAGAACAATATCTTGCGGATCGATTCTCAGCTTAGCTCTGAAATCTATCTTATCAGCGGGCAGGACGTCCAGATAGTCCACAGCACAGTAGCTAGGCAGGCGGATAATTTTTTCATGGTAATCGGCCTGTGCATCTTCAGGAAGGACATAGGGATCGGCGAAAAAGTAATCAAATTCTGGCAAACCGACAGCATCTCCGCCAAGCCAACCAATTTGGATAGGAGCGGCCCGCAAAGCTGCTACGATGCTGGCATCGTGACTGGTAAGGGAGTCCATAAAAACCATGATATCGATGCGATCCTCACGCGCTTGAGCAGCTACTTGAGGCGGCTTGGTTTCTCCTGGAAAAAAGCGAAAATGGAGATTTTCGTGAGAGCGAAACTTTTGATACATATTGTCATGACTGGCCATATCTTCATTTTTCCACCCCTGGTAGTAGTAGTAGACAACGTCCAGAAGATCGCGAGATAGGTTCCTGAGAGTAGCCTCACTGAGAAAGCCAACCGAATGTCGCTGAAAGCAGTTACCCAGAAAGCCTACTCGCAACTTGCGCTCAGCTCTACCGGATCTGCAGTAATCTTGCTGGTTTCTCTGCCAATATTCCGACCAAAGAAAGTCTCGCTGAGAAGCCATTAAGCTTAGGCAGTCGTTAAAGATTCTACCACCAATCTGCTGGTAACGACGAATCAGAGAACGATCATCAGTTAGATAGCTCCAGCAAAAGCAAACTCGAAACAGGATGGCTTTAGCAATCGTTAGACTCTCGAGTAGATTTTCATCGTTAATTCTTAGTGATCCTAAGTCGGCTTCCCTCGATAAAATTAAGTCTATAATTTTCTGGATAACAAGGTTTATCCGTTCTGGCTGGGCAGCATGGATCAACTTTTCCATCGATTCTGATAGAAGGGATAGACGAAGAGTAAAGTTCTCTTGCACCTGTGAGCTCTCGGCCGCCGTGATGAGAGCTTCTCCTAAAATGGAATAGCCATCACTGGTAGAGTTCTGGAAGAAGGCGCGGGCTGCCCTCTGAAAAAAGTCACCGATTAAGTCCTCTATCGTCCACAAACCTTCATAGCGCTTCGCCTGCTCGGGATCCACCGCATTGGCTAGCTGGGCCAGCAAAGCAGCAAATCCAGATCTTTGTTCCTCCGGAAGAAAGACTTGTAAAGTTGTGGCCACCTCAAAAAACAAGCTCAGGTAGCCATCGTCCCATAGCCGCGCGAGCAATTCAGTAAGGAGTGGCTCCTGAGTAATATCGAGGCTCTTCTCGCCGCCTAGGCTCTCCAGTAGGGCTTGCCCATAAAAGCCAACTGCCAGCTCATCCCGAGCTTGCAGGGCCCGCATCAGCAAAACTTGGGTGTTGTCCCGCCGGCTTGGATCCAGCTCAAAGGCCATCTCCCGCAGCTTTAGACAAGCCTGAAGACGCTGCTGCGGCTCCTGCGTGGGGCTATTTTCTAGACGGCCTGCGAGGGATAGTAACAAATCCAAGACTTTCTCCTGGGACAGGATCCCTGTTCTCACCAGAGGCGTGTAGAGCTGGTAAGCAAGGCTCAGCTGGCCAGCAGCCAAGGCCTGCTCCAGCGCTGACAAGGTAATTGCCTCTGGCTCAGAGGGGGAAGCCAAATCATTGGCTGAGGAGAGGTCAAAGAAACCCCACAGGAACTCCCGCCAATCCTTTGCGTCTTGCTCTCGGTAAAAAGCAACCAACCACTCCGCAAAGGTATCGGGAGACTGCTGAAACAGTTGCTTGGCTTCCAGGATCCGGGCTTGCAGCGCAGGGTTCATAGGTTGAAGGAAGAGTGCTAGTCTCAATCTGCCATGCTGAGGCCGGCTCAGCTAAACCACTGACCTGTGTCAGGCTCATCTGGCAAAAATCCGCAATTGCGCCAGGGAGCAGGCTGTTATGAGTCGCCCTTGAGCGGGGTAAGTTAGCACTAGCAGGTGAGCTGCACAGTTAACTCTCTAGTTTGCTAAAGGATCTGGTACTCATGAGCGCAAAGTCTCGTCAGTCTCTGTTGCGGGCCAAACTGGCTCAGCAAATTCTCTCCAAAGCCAAGGGCTTCACCCTGATTGAGCTGTTGGTGGTGATTGTAATTGTGGGTGTGCTGTCTGCAGTGGCAATCCCGCAGTTCTTAAACCAAGTGCGCCGCTCCCGCACTGCTGAAGCTCAAGCAGCTCTCACGGCAGTGGGTCGTGGTTCTGAAGTCTATCGCCTAGATGTTGGCGTGTACCCGGACAGCTACACCAGAATTAAGTTCGGATGTCCTACCACTAGTGGGGCTGATTCCTGCGGCGCTAGGGGCGATAAGTTTATGAATGATCCCTGGAGCGCCCCCAATTACCAAACACCAGTGGCCAGCGATATTACTAGTACTGCGCCTCAGGGGATGCGCTGGAACACCACTGCTGTCTCGGGTGCAAGCCGCTACGTTAACGCTTCTGGTCAACCTATTCAGTGCACCATTGGGCTGGGATCACAGGAGGCAGCTGTGACTTCTCTGTCTACCTTTGTTGGTAAGAGCTGCAACGTCTTTGACTAGTTTCTATCTCTACTTTATGTACTCCGTGGCTCCCTGTGGGGAGCTTTTTTATTTCAGTTGCTCCAGTCTCCCTCAAGAGTAGGCAAGGGCTCTAGGCTAAACCAGTGAACTAGAGCGAGGACAGTAACTGTGATGGGTAGGAGATGCGAGTAAGAATACCCTTTTCGATGAGGTTCTGGTTGGTTTCAGGACTGCTGTAAAGTATGAACTCTTGATAAAGAGCTGCCATGCAAGTTCTATCTCCTGAGCAATAAGCGTCCCGTGAGGCCAAGTGAAAGGGAACCCGAATAGGATTAGACTTTGAGCG
Source organism: Synechococcus sp. W55.1 (assembly GCF_047461655.1). Classification (NCBI taxonomy): domain Bacteria; kingdom Bacillati; phylum Cyanobacteriota; class Cyanophyceae; order Synechococcales; family Synechococcaceae; genus Synechococcus; species Synechococcus sp. W55.1. The sequence continues at coordinate 36,768 of NZ_JANSHN010000005.1, read as the reverse complement.
CCACCAGTAGTCAGGAAAGTTTCCCAGTTGAGCATACTTTTTATAGTAGTTTTGAAAGCCGCAGTTTAAGTAGTGCAAAATAGAGGGGAATGATGTTACCAAGGTATGACATTCTGGAATATCAAAGCTATGTACGCTATTGGGTAAGAGAGTGGGATGGATCCGAGCTGCTGACTTTCCATTTTGATAAGCTAAAAAGTATTGACTCTTGCCGGAAACTCTCTGAAACTCAGTACAGAGTCCTGGCTCTAAGGCAGCAGGGTTTTTCTTAAATAGAGTGACATCGCGAAAATAGTCCTCGACTTCAAATACTTCAGGAGCTGCTTCGTGGTTTAGGAACGTAACCTGGAATATATCGTCGCTTACTTGATCAAACCAATCCAAAGCCATCATCTGGCCAGGATAAAAAAGCTCATCTCCATCAATATGAAGAATCCAGTCCATGCCCTGATCCAGGGCAAGTTGTATAGCAGTTTCTACGTTAAGGATCTGGCGAGCCATGACCTCATAGCCAACATGAGGGCCATATTTTGGGTAGAGAACATTCCCCAATGCTTGTTGGACTTGCAAAGCTTCATCGTTGGGAATAGCCGTTACATCGGAAAACTGAAGTGCCACCTGAATAGCGGGATCCTCTGGATCGTCAAAGAAGATATAAATATGGGCAATTCCAAGGGCAAGGTGATAGCGAATGAACGACTCCAAGCACACGCCTGGATCCCGAACAGTGGTAATTATGCAAACTCTGGCCATGGTGGAGCTGCAAGCCTTTAGGTGAATTGCTTGGCTCCTAGCCAAGTATTGATAGTGAAGCGGCTATCGGCAAAGGCTTGGCTAGGGCTAAATACCGGCAGGATCTCATGTAGGCAACTGCTGGAGAAGAAGACGATGCTGTTATTTGTAGGAGTTACCTCATCGTATGCTCCGTGCAGGAGTGGCGGATGAGGTTTTTGCCTTTGGGTATCGTAAATTCGTAGTTCACCTCCTCGATAAGGCTTTGGCTCTTTGTGAAAGTAATACACGCAGCTCACCTGGCGGAAGGCAGTTTGTGGGTAGGAGTTATCGGTGTGGGCGGTAAAGAAGCAGCCATCATGGCTGGCAATCATCTCCATCTCAAAGATTTGAATGTCAAAGTTCTCAATGCCTAGCTCAGCAAAAATCTGGGGAGCAACAGCCGCAATTTTTTCTCGCAGCAGGGATCCATGCTCCTGAAAGTAAGCGAAGTCCAGCCTCAGGGAGCGGCGAAATTTTAGTGACTCTGCCTCGGTGTTGCTCTTGCTGTAGCTCTTGGAAGGGATAAACTTGTCTTGGTGGGTAATGGCATGTTGGAGAATGGCTTGGTTGAGCTCTTGAGGCAGGAAGTTATCCAGCTTGATGTATTTACAGGGGTAAAACCGGTTGGGTTCTGAGGGATCCGGCTGGGTAAAAGTCAGGAATACCGGGTTAGCTGCCAGCAGTGATCCAGGGCCAATTGCTTGGATGTGAGCGAGATCCTGCTCGGTTAACCCTTTGTGCTGGGGATCCCAAGTGAGGAGATGGATCCCTTGGCCTAGATTGGGCAAAACCTTCTGCAGATGAAAACTGGGATCTATCCCCATCAAATCTAGGTTGGCTTGGGCTATGGCTCCGTAGCGGCAATGGTTGACCAAGTATAGGGCTGAGTCGGCCAAGTAATCCCGCAGTAGCAAAGACTGAAGCAGACAGGTACGGTAGTCCGTGAGTTCAGTCCAGAAACAAACGCCAATCTGGGTCTCTGGGAAACATTGACCGAGATCTGCCAAAAGGGCAGGAATGGGGCCTTCTAGGAGTAGAACCCGTTCTTCTAATCCCAACTGAGAAATTTGGGTTTGGATATCTTCTGTGCTGATTGACTTTTCGGATGAGCTCTGTAGGGGATTCCGTAGAATCACTGCTAACTTTTCAGGATAGCGAAGCATTGCCTGCAGAATAGCTGCGGACTCTTCCCAGCCAATCTGGCAGAAGATTTGCTGGCTAGGAAGGCAGGCTAAAGCCCAATCTAAGAGCTGGGTGAGACTCTGAGCTTGCTCCAGTTCTAGGAGAAGATCCTGAGCAAGGTCTTGGCAATCCATGGGGAGGGATCCCTGACGTCTGCTCTAGCTTAATGTACCCGGATCCACCCCCAGTTCTCACAACTTTTAGGCCAGGCGCTCAGCCCTTTGCTGCTCCAGTTCAGCCTTGGCAGGCATCAGTTCCCCAGCGGCAGTGGCCCACAGAATCCAGGTGGCCTCCTACCCTCCCACTTCGCTGGGTACAGCCTCAAAACCTCGCTCGGCATGGGTGGTGGAGATGAGCAAGTCCATCTGGCACGTGTGCCGTCAGCTTTCCATGGGTATGCCATTGTCGTAGGAGAGCTCGTCTTGGGTAGGGGCCATCCAGGCAGGTAAACTGGATTCGGCTCTTGCAGACAGGGATCCATGGGGTTGCTTATAACCTATGCTCGGCTTATCGTTTTCCAGGGCAACAGAGATCCCTTGTTGTTGTGTCCAATCCTAGTAGCCTGTAGGAGCTAGAAGAACCTGCCGCTCAACTTGGGGAGTCGAGAAATGCAAGACATCAAGGCCAATGCTCCGCGAATTCTCCTCAATTGGCCAACTCCGCCAGACTATATCCCGCCCCCGCAGCTTTCAGATCGGCAGGTCAGTCTTTGCCCCAAGAGGAGAGCCAAGGGCTTTGGACTAAACTTTGTCAATCTCTCTAAGGAATTGGTGGAGTGCCCAGAGGGAGACTATGACCTCTATGACTTTGTGCAGCAGTCTGAGCAAATTACAAATAAGGAGTTTGACCTAGTTATTGTTTGGACTTCCAGCTTTGACCAGAGTAATCCCCTAAATACAAGGAAGTTTAAATGCCCCACACTCTTGCTAGCTGGAGACACCCACCACTGGGAGTTTCCCATCAACCATCTCTTGGCCTACTGGGCTACTGAAGGCTTTGATTACGTCGCTACTGCCTATAACTTCCAGCATTTGCACTGGTTTGCCGCAGCAGGCGCTGAGAATCTTGCCTGGTTGCCTCTTATCTCCATGCGCACTGTTACCCACGATTGGGTGGAAGATAGAGAAAATCAAGTGGTCTTTATCGGCCAACAGGGATCCCGCCATCCCAGGCGTTGCCGGCTGGTTCAAGCCATAAAGAATGCAGATTTGCCCATCCTCATCAAAACAGCCAACCGCCAAGAGGCAGCCAAATGGTTTGCCCATTCTCTGATTTCCTTTAACTGCAGCCAAAATGGGGATCTGAACTTAAGGAACTTGGAAGTGATTTCCGCGGGGGGCTTTCTGCTTACTGACCAGCTCTCCTTCGCCTCAGGATTGGACGAACTTTTGGCGCCCGGCACCTACTGCGACACCTACAACTCCGAAGCCCAACTCCTGGAGAAAATCCGCTACTACCTAGACCATCCCCAGGAGGCCATTCAAATTGCCCGCCGCGCTTACCACACTTTCGACCAACACTGGCATCCCCGCCACCGCATTCAGAACCTGCTGGACTGGGTGTTTGGGGGAGAGCTGCCGGAGCCCTTTCGTTACTCGCCCCGCTCTGATGTGCGCTACTTTGTCAGCACGGCCAGCTCTGCCTGGATAGACACACGACTAGGAATCTACGAGCCCATTCAAGAGCTGCATCGCGTGCAGGAGCGACTGAGGGTATTTGTTGGCCGAGGCTGTCCTGGGGTGATAGCCGCGGACTTGCTGGACTTGCCGCGGCTGGAGCTGTACGTGGAAGAGGGGTTTGGGGATCCCTGTGGTCTGCTGCAGCAGAAGGGAGTGCCCGAGCGAATTCACGAGGTGAGAGGGGAGCCAGCCAGTTGGCCTAGTTTTGATGCTGTGGTGTGCACAGCTGAGGACTTGCAGCGGCTGGGGCGGCCTGTGAGGGCTAACTTTGCTTTTGTCTTGGCAGAGGACCACCAACTTCTTTTGGCCAATGCCAGTAAGTTAATGGAAGCAGTGTTGCCTGGCTTTGACTTTGGCAAACTCAGGTTTTCGGTAAGGCTCTACCCAGACACCGTTTTTTACGAGAGGACGTATCTTAACTTTCCTGTGTTTCTGTCTAGTCAGGTGCAGACGGTTATCGACATCGGAGCTGGGGTAGGCCTTGGTAGCGTTTGTTTTCGGGGTTTCTGCCCTGAGGCGGCCATTCATTGTTTTGAGGTGGATCCCTTGGCCTTGCACCTGCTGCAGCAGAATGCTCTTGGCCTGGGCAACTGCTTTGTGCATCCAGTGGGGCTGGCGGGGCAGAATAGCTGCAGAACTTGTCGGCTCTGGCCGGAGGATCCTCAAGCGAAGTGGGGAGTGGAGCAGCTGCTCCCTTTCCGGGAAGCCAGGGCAGCCCTCAAGGAGTTGGGTTTGGAGCCCATCGATGTGCTCAGGGTGGCTACAGGTGGAGATGAGGTGGAGGTGTTGACCAGCTTGCAAGAGCAGCTCAAAGACATCAAGGTGATTTACGTGGAGTTTACTTCTGAGCAAGACCGCAAGCAGATTGACCAGATGTTGGATCCCTCTCATCTCCTCTGGCAGGAGGAAGTTTCTCAGGGTAACTACGGGTGCTTATGTTATCTGAATAGATGCATATTCTACGAAAGCAGTGGTAATCTTTAGAAGGCAATCTTTAGGAAGCTCTGAGACTGATGAATCCTCGAGTTCTACTAGTTTGGATGACTCCACCTGATTATATCCCACCTCTCACTCTTTCAGAGCGTCAAGTAACTCTATGTCCGAAAGGAAAGATTAGAAGACAGATATTCGATTTTTTTAGTGTTCCAAAAAGCTTAGTTGAGTGTCCTGACAAAGACTTTGACCTCTATGAATTTGTCCAGTATTCAGATCAAGTCGAAGACAAAGAATTTGACTTGGTGGTTGTCTGGACATCGAGTGTTGATCTGACTAGTCCTTTCAACACGAAAAAATTTGGCTGCCCAACTGTCTTGCTAGCCGGAGATACGCATCATCATGAGCTCCCTATCACCCACCTTCTAACTTACTGGGCCACTGAAGCCTTTGATTATATTGCCACCGCCTATGACCGACAGCACCTCCACTGGTTCGCAGCAGCAGGAGTTCAAAGGCTAGCTTGGCTGCCTTTCATTTCCGCTTGTCTCACCAGCTCCAGTTGGATAGAAAAGAAAGAAATTAGAGTTGCGTTTGTGGGTAACCTTATTAACTCTTATCATTACAGACGTCTTAAGTTGATCATGTCCTTGAAAAAACTGGGTCTACCTCTACTTATAAAGACTCGAGTCCACAATCCTCAACTATTTGGTGGCTCGTTAATCTCTTTCAACTGCAGCCTGAACGGGGATCTGAACTTAAGGAACTTGGAAGTGATTTCTGCGGGGGGCTTTCTGCTCACCGACCAGCTCTCCTTCGCCTCAGGATTGGACGAACTTTTGGCGCCCGGCACCTACTGCGACACCTACAACTCCGAAGCCCAACTCCTGGAGAAAATCCGCTACTACCTAGACCATCCCCAGGAGGCCATTCAAATTGCCCGCCGCGCTTACCACACTTTCGACCAACACTGGCATCCCCGCCACCGCATTCAGAACCTGCTGGACTGGGTGTTTGGGGGAGAGCTGCCGGAGCCCTTTCGTTACTCGCCCCGCTCTGATGTGCGCTACTTTGTCAGCACGGCCAGCTCTGCCTGGATAGACACACGACTAGGAATCTACGAGCCCATTCAAGAGCTGCATCGCGTGCAGGAGCGACTGAGGGTATTTGTTGGCCGAGGCTGTCCTGGGGTGATAGCCGCGGACTTGCTGGACTTGCCGCGGCTGGAGCTGTACGTGGAAGAGGGGTTTGGGGATCCCTGTGGTCTGCTGCAGCAGAAGGGAGTGCCCGAGCGAATTCACGAGGTGAGAGGGGAGCCAGCCAGTTGGCCTAGTTTTGATGCTGTGGTGTGCACAGCTGAGGACTTGCAGCGGCTGGGGCGGCCTGTGAGGGCTAACTTTGCTTTTGTCTTGGCAGAGGACCACCAACTTCTTTTGGCCAATGCCAGTAAGTTAATGGAAGCAGTGTTGCCTGGCTTTGACTTTGGCAAACTCAGGTTTTCGGTAAGGCTCTACCCAGACACCGTTTTTTACGAGAGGACGTATCTTAACTTTCCTGTGTTTCTGTCTAGTCAGGTGCAGACGGTTATCGACATCGGAGCTGGGGTAGGCCTTGGTAGCGTTTGTTTTCGGGGTTTCTGCCCTGAGGCGGCCATTCATTGTTTTGAGGTGGATCCCTTGGCCTTGCACCTGCTGCAGCAGAATGCTCTTGGCCTGGGCAACTGCTTTGTGCATCCAGTGGGGCTGGCGGGGCAGAATAGCTGCAGAACTTGTCGGCTCTGGCCGGAGGATCCTCAAGCGAAGTGGGGAGTGGAGCAGCTGCTCCCTTTCCGGGAAGCCAGGGCAGCCCTCAAGGAGTTGGGTTTGGAGCCCATCGATGTGCTCAGGGTGGCTACAGGTGGAGATGAGGTGGAGGTGTTGACCAGCTTGCAAGAGCAGCTCAAAGACATCAAGGTGATTTACGTGGAGTTTACTTCTGAGCAAGACCGCAAGCAGATTGACCAGATGTTGGATCCCTCTCATCTCCTCTGGCAGGGAGAAGTTGTAGCAGGCCAAAGAGGAGTCCTTTGCTATCTAAGCAGGGCTTGCTTTGTCGACAACAATTCAAGCCTTGGAGGAGAGACTTAAGGTTATGAACTCAACCATTATCGTTACGGCTGCTGACAGCAAGTTTTTTGAATTGGTTCAGGGGACTATTCTCTCCATCCGAGAGAAACCTCAGGGGCACTCTGTAGATATTGGATTCTTGGATGTAGGCTGTACACCGGAGCAGTTGCAATGGATAGGTCAGTACGTTGACCACATCGTTGAGCCAGGTTGGAACTATGATATTCCCGACATTGATAGACAACCCAAGTATCTCAAGGCACTAGTTTGTAGGCCTTTCCTTCCTGAATACTTTCCAGGCTATGAAGTTTATATTTGGATTGATGCAGATGCTTGGGTGCAAGACTGGTCTGCAATTGAGCTTCTTACCCTGGGAGCAATATACAAAAACCTTGCAGTTGTTCCTGAGTTGCTAAATACTCTCTTCGATCCCTATCCATTTTCGCATCAAGCTTTTCACCTCTCGGGATACATCAAGTACTTTGGAGATGTATATAACCACATATACATAAGACCAATTCTAAATGATGGTGTATTCTCTGGAAGTAATTCCGGTATTCACTGGGTAGCATGGAAAAACAGACTGAGCCAAGCTATCTCTATGAGCCTCGATCTACTCTCATCTCCAGATCAGTATTCTCTAAACGTGGCTATTCATAATGACTTAGGGATAGATAACGTTCAAATTTTACCATTGTTTTGTAACTGGACAGTTCATAGTAAACTACCTCTATGGGATCCAAAAAGAAAGCTCTGGGTTGAGCCTTGGAAGCCTTACATCCCTTTAGGGATTCTACACATTACCTATAAAGCTAAGGATAGAAAAACTCATGTAGCTCATACTACCGATGGCTTCAAAGTTGAAGCCAGTCTTTGGTATCCTAGAAGCCATTCTTCTCCAATCAGAAGGTATGACTATGTATCAGCTAATCAAAAGAAAATATATCTCGACTACAACTTCCCTCTAATGACTGCTATCGATCCAGGGCCTCATCCCTGGCCTTATCTACGGAAAGAAGTTCCTCACCTTTGTACTGCGGATTTGCGTCAACCTACTATCGGCTTTGTTAGTCGAGACGAGGCTCATATTCTGTACAATACTGCCCTTAAGCTACAAGGAAAAAACGCCCTAGAGATCGGCTGTTGGCTAGGTTGGTCAACTGCGCACCTGGCGGCAGGAGGAGTTATTCTCGATGTGGTAGATCCTGCTCTGGCCGATCCCCAGATTTATGGAAGTGCGGATCAATCTCTTCGCTCGGCTGGAGTTCGCTCTAATGTCAATCTCTACCCTGGCTATAGCCCAGGGAAGGTGGAGGAGATTGCCCAGCAAGAGGATTGTCGCTGGTCTCTGATTTTCATCGATGGGAATCATGACTCGCCAGCCCCCTTGCAGGATGCTCAAGTGGCAGAGCGCTATGCTGCTGAGGATGCCTTGATTCTGTTTCATGATCTAGCCTCGCCGGATGTGGCTGAAGGTTTGAATTACTTGAGAGACAGGGGCTGGAACACGATGATTTACCAGACCATGCAAATTATGGGAGTGGCCTGGCGAGGCAATGTCAAGCCCGTTGAGCATATTCCAGACCCTGCTGTGAATTGGACATTGCCAGAGCACCTCAAGGACTATCCGGTCTGTAACCTTGAGTTGTCTAGGGTGCTAGAGAAAGTTAAATCTTTTACCTTGCTGGGCTTTGAGCGTCTTTGGAGCCTTTATTCACTGGCTAAGCAGGTTTGTGAAGAAGACATTCCTGGGAACTTTGTAGAATGTGGTGTTTGCAGGGGTGGAAGCTCAGCTTTGCTGGCCTGGGTGATTAAGAACTACAGCCGTCGACCTCGCAAGCTATATGCTTTCGATACCTTCTCAGGTATGCCTGATCCAACAGAGGTGGATCGAGATTATCGAGGAGTTGCTGCCAACGATACGGGTTTTGGATCCGGTGCCTTAGCAGCACCCATTTCGGAGAACTTAGAGGTGATTGCCAGGGAACTAGGGGTCTGGGATCTAATTGTTCCTGTGCCAGGGCTGTTTGCTGACACCTTGCCTACCTATCGAGAGCAAGTGAGCGAGGTTGCTCTGCTGCATGCAGATGCTGACTGGTATCGGTCAACGATGGATATTTTGCGTCATCTCTATCATCAAGTTCATCCCAGAGGGTTTATCCAGGTCGATGACTATCAAGACTGGCAAGGATGCGCAAAGGCTGTCCATGACTTTGAGCAGGAAGTTGGAGTTTTCTTTCGGCTGCACAGTGTAGCTGAGCCCTATGGTTGGAAGATCGATAGCTTAGAGCTGCAAGAATGGCCTAGTCCCGCGTGGTTAAGTCCTTCAGAAAACCTGGTAGTGATTAGAGTTAGAGATAGCCTAACAGAAACCTCCAAACCACAAGGGATCCGCCTGAGCAAGATCAACGTGGGCCTTTTCCCCTACTGGGAAATGGAGACAGAGCAGCTTATCCAAGAACTGGAGGGCTTGCTGGAGCCAATTCTGCGCAGTCCTCAGCCAGAAGACTATGCTCTGATCTTCCTAGGGGATCCGGATCCGCAACTGGCCAATCAAACTCTGGAGATAGCTGCAGGCAACATAGCTCTCAGGCTCATGGAAGAGGGGTTAGAGCTCAGTAGAGAGCCGTTCTGTTCAGTGGTAGCTGGCTTGAACCCCTATCAATGGGAGAGACTTATTCCCCAACTCAACTATCGCTATCTCTTGAAGCGGGAGCGCTTTCCCAAGGGATTACGGCCTGCTATTCAAAAGCTACCTGTGTTGCTGTTGGCCTCCTAGGGATCCATCTGTTGTCTTGAGTTACTTGGCTGTCTACAGGGCGTCTGGATCTACCCCTAGCTCTCGTAGCTTCCGGGCCAGGCGCCCTGCCCGTTGTTCGGCCTGCTCAGCCCTTTGCCGCTCCAGTTCGGCCTCGGTGGGTACCAGTTCCCCAGCAGCAGTGGCCCAGCGAATCCAGGTGGCCTCGATGTCCCGAAACCTGCCCTCCCACTTCACTAGGTACAATCCCAAAACCTCGCTCGGCAAGCAACCCTCTGCATCCTCTTGAATTGGCTCATAGCGGCCGCCCCTTAGCCGAAACCCCGCCCAGTCTTCTGGATCAAACGGGTCAAACCAAAAGTACTCCGGCACCCGGATAATCTGCTCATAAAGTTGCTTTTTGCTTGTTTTATCCTCCTGGGCAGTGCTGGGAGAAAGAAGCTCAATCACCACGTCCGGCCCTTTGCCCTGCTCCCAAATCACCCAGCTTTTGCGCTCGCCTTTAGGCACGCCCAACACCACAAAATAATCCGGCCCTTTGAAATTGCGGCCGCTGGTCTGCTCCAAGCTGTAGTAGAGAAACATATTGCCACCGACAAAGCCATCAGGGCGCTGCTGCAACCAGGTTTGGGTAGTGGAGATGAGCAAGTCCATCTGGCACCTGTGCCGCCAGCTTTCCATAGGTTCGCTGTCGTCGTAGGGGAGCTCGTCTTGGGTGGGGGGCAACTCGGGTAGATAAACCGGATCCAGCACCTCAGTAATTGGGTTCGGGTTAGTCATTGCCAGTTCTCCTCTCTTTACCCTTACAAGGTATCGGGATCCACCCCCAGCTCCCGCAGCTTCTGGGCCAGGCGCTCTGCTCGCTGTCGCTCTTGCTCAGCACGTTGGCGCTCGATTCTCTCAGCTTCTTCAGGAGTAGGCACCAGCTCCCCATTGGGGAAAAAGTAGCGCAGTTGTTGGTTATGGATCCCCAGATACAGCTCCAGCATCTCGCTCCAGCGCCAGCCCTGCTCCGTTGGCTCAATCTCCTCGTACTTCTCCCCCCTCAGTCGCAAACCCATAAACTCCTGCGTCTCCGGAGAATAGTAAAAGTACTCCGGTGTCCTGAAAATCCTTTCGTAAAGCTCCCGCTTCTCACCCCGATCCACTTTGGCAGTCGATTCCGAAAGCAGCTCGATGATCAAGTCCGGGTATTTGCCACCTTCTTCCCACACCACCCAAGAAGGGCGGGGGCGGTTTTCTACCCCTTTGACCAAAAACAGATCTGGCCCGCGGAAGTCTTTATTTTTGAGTTGCTCTCGGCTGTAGTAGACGGTGAGGTTCCAGGCGAGGAAGTAGTCGTTGCGGTCTTGCCAGAGGCGGGCGAGGCAGCTGACCAGAATCAAAAGCTGCAGGGCATGCAGGGAGTGTTCCATTTCGGGTTCATCGCTGAGCAGCCCCTGGGCCGAGGGCATGAGCTCCGCCAGTTGCTGGCGGGTGAGGGGAGTAATCTTTTCCTCGGCTTTCTCTTGGAGTTTTTCTTGGGCCAGCATTTTTGCACTCGGGGCAAGTGAATTAGCTGTAGGCTAACCCATCGATAGAACCGCCGGCAGGTGCTCTGCTTCAGGCTGACAGGGTGATAACAGGAGCGTTCTACTAACTGAAAGGCATAATAAGAGATGTAAACTTCTCCTTTTGTCCGCATGTCTTTCTGGAAACTTTTGGTGGTGATAGCGGTGCTGCTTTTCGGCTTGGCAAGCGGGATCCCCACCTTACAAGCGGCCACCCTGGGTGGATCCCCCTACAATCGCGCCCAACAGGAAGTTGTGATTGCAGCTAGCCCAGACCAGGTGTTAAAAGCGGCTGAGCAAGCCTTTCAAGTTTGGAAGCGGGGGGAACTGGTCTCTGTGGATGCTGAGGCGATGGAAGTGAAGGGGATCTCCCGCACCAACTTTTTTAAGTTCGTGGACGATCTAACGGTTTCGCTGTCGCCAATAGAAGGGGATCCTGGCCATACTCGTCTACACATTACTTCCGAAGGCCGTGTTGGGGAATATGATTTCGGCGGCAACCGGCGCAACATCAACGAGTACCTGAACACTTTGCGGTCGTTGCTGGAGCAGAGCTAGGGCCGACAGGACAAGGCGGGAGACTTATGTGGATCCACGTCTTTTGCCGTCTCTTATGATTCCTCGTTCTGTTCCAGCTTGGCCACACGAGCTTCCAGCTTGCGCAAGGTACGTTGCAGCTCAGGCAAATGCCGTTGGACTGCCATGCTCTTGCGCCATTCGGAAATGGGTTGATGGGGGTAGCCTGCCACCGTTTGACCGGCGGGGATATCGCTGGTGACGCCTGTTTGGGCGGCCACACGCACGCCATCGCCGATGTGAAGATGCCCGGCCAAGCCACATTGCCCGGCCAAGATGACGTGGTGGCCCAACTGGGTGCTGCCGGCAATGCCCACCTGAGCCACGATCAGGCAGTGGGATCCGGTGCGCACGCCGTGGCCAATTTGCACCAGATTGTCGATCTTGGTGCCGCGGCCAATACGGGTCTCGCCAACGGCGGCCCGGTCGATGGTGGTGTTGCTGCCTACCTCCACGTTGTCTTCCAGCACCACTCGGCCCGCCTGCAGCATGCGCCGCCAGGAGCCATCCGCCAGGGGAATGTGCCCAAAGCCGTCGTCGCCAATGACAGCGCCGCTGTGGATGAGGCAATCATCCCCAATCTCCGTGCGCTCGTGAATAACGCAGTTGGCGAAAAGCTGACACCGGGATCCAATCCGCACGTGGGGATAGATGGTGACATTGGGGTGAATTTGGGTGTGGTCGCCAATTTTCACTCCCTCCATCACCACTGCGTGCGGCCCGATGGCCACCCCCTCCCCCAGCTCGACGCTGGGATCGATCACAGCGGTGGGGTGGATGCCAACGGGCAGGCGGTAGGGTTGGTAGAACAGCTCAATGGCCTGGGCAAAGAGCAGACGGGGATCCCTGCCCCGCAAGCAGGCAATGGAACAGGGCAAAGCCAGCCCTTCCTCCACGATGACGGCGCTGGCCTGGGTTTGCTCCAAGAGAGGTAGGTAGCGGGCCTCGCTGAGAAAGCTCAACTCTCCCGGACGCGCCTCCGCCAGGCTGGCGACGCCGTGAATTTCCAGGGTGGGATCCCCCTCGTAGGCACATCCCAACTTTTGGGCAATCTCCTGTAGCTGCATTGGAGTTGACATCCTCTACGATTGCGGCAGCCGCACGTCCATCACGGTGCCGCGCAAGTTGTAGTCAAAGGTCTCTAGCTCTAGGGGAACGCCAATTTTGACGCGATTGTTGCCCAGGACGATGCCATTCTCGGTGCGCTGGCCCCGCCCCCGCAACGTAAATACCAGGTCGAGGCGATAGGCTTCGGGATCGGGCAAGTTCTGCACCCGCCCATCGGGGAAAACCACTGGCACCGTGCGGCTGACATTTTCCACTCGCACCACCTCCACCTGGCCGTAGGGCTGGTTGCGGATGATCAGGTCAGCCTTCTGCCCCGCCTGAAAAGGTTCCATAGAGCGGCTGCTGACCCCGCGCACAATCATGTCCACTTCCACCGGCAGCGTGGGGCCACCTCCCACCTGGACTACACTGCCCGCCTGCCGACCCGGAAAAAACAAGACGGCAACAATGGCCACCACCACAATTGCCAGGGCTCCCAGATCCAAGAGGCTGACTTTTCCCAAAAGCCGCCCCTGTTCGTCAATGACCCGCATATCACCTCTCCTCGCACACCCTGTTTTGATTCTAGGCAGGTTTGCTCCCCAAGTGGCTTTCCCGCTCTAGGGGATCCAAGCCAGCGTGCTGCTGCCCAGCGGTAGGCGGCGTTCCCGCCAGCGGTGCGAACCCCTTGGTCCGTCAGGAGTGGGCAGCCCATCCTGCAAATCCACCAGCCACACTTGCGAGGCCATGATGGCTTGCCCGCTACGGCTGAGGGGAGCCAAGGGATCATCCGGCACTCCCGGGAAGGGTTCCAAGAGCGTGTAGGCCAGCATGCGTCCATCCGGGGAAATGCTGAAGTCCAGATCGATGGGATAGTCGGCTCGAGCTACCTCTACGACGTTGCCTGCTTCCCCCTGGGTGGTGTTGCCAGTGCCGAGGGTTATCGCCAGCAAGCGGGGCGACTCGGTGTAGCTGGGGAAGTCCATCGCGACCTCGCCAACAGAATCATGCTCCGCACCGCCAATGTGAGAGACCTCACTGACCAAGGCGTAGAAGATGGGCGCCCGCGGGGAAAAAGCCCCTTTCAGGATGGATCCCTGGGTTCTCAAAATCTCCTCGCTGTTGCCGGTATTGCTGACGATGGAGAGGCTGCGGGTGTAGTCGGGATTGAAGCGCAGCAAAGCCCCGAAAGCCCCATCGGGGCGGATGGCTAAGGTTTGGCCGAACTGGGCTAGAAAGCTCTCCGCTGCCGCCCGTGGATGCAAGGGTACGATCCCCACCCCCTGTCCCTGCGAGATGAGCAGGCTGCTCTCATCGGGGCTAATGAAAAAATCTCCCCCCACCGCCGTATCCAGCTCTAGACGTTCAAAGGGATCCCGGCTCGTTTTCTGGATCCACAGCTCCGTCTGGACGGCAGCCATGGGATCCCGTTGCAGCGGGATCCGCTCTGCCACCACCAATTCCCCCGTCGGCGAGACTTGGAAGCGCAGGTTTTGGTAACCCTGATGATCCAGCAGCAACTGCGAAGACTGATCCTCCAGATCCAGTCGGTACAGATCCTGGTGCTGTGGGTGGGTAGCCGTGGCGAAATAGTACACGAAGCGGCCATCGGCACTGGGCTGCATTTGGGTTACCTTGAGCCCAGCCGGAGTCAGCAGGGTAGTGGATCCCGTCTCCAAATTGAACAGAAACAGTCGCCCTCGCTGGGCAGGTTCGGTGCTGATCCCCAGCAACTGCCGATCCGGCGTGCGGAATTCCCCCTCAAAGGGCTGGGCCATGGGCTGGCCCCGTTCATCCACGGCTGCCTGCAGGCGCACCCGGTAGGTCTGGCCGTAAGGGGCTGGTTCTGTCAGCGTCCAAAAAAAGCGGCGACCCAGCTTGCGCATTCGGCCTGGCAGAGGGGGCTGGATCTCCAAATGCTCTTCAACACTGACGGGATCCATCGGGCGGTTGAAGGTGAGCACCATCTGCACTTCTTGCGCCCCCACCCGTTGCTGTTGCCAGTTAAAGTCCCGCACGTAAGGAGCTGTGTGGTTGCCCAACACCACCAGGATCACCCCGATGGCCAGGTTGCAGAGGGTAATCCGGGCAACCCAGCGATCCAGAGGCTGTGGGAACCACCGCGTCAGGGTTGCGCGCCAGTAAGATCCCGACCGGGCAGACATCTGACTCATAGGTTACAAACAACAGACAGGTATGGGCAGCCAGAACTTGGGGAGCTGCCTATTGCAGCATCAAAAAAAGAAAGTCTTCTAGGTTGGTTAGGAAGGTCAGCACCTCAGCGGTTGTTCGTTCTTCATCTGAGGATCCCAACTGGACGGCCTGTTGAATCAGCTCTCGAACCGGCGTTGGCCCTTGAAGCAGTGGCGCCAACCAGCTCACTTTCTCGGCAGGGATGCTGATCCGCCCGTGGGTGGCCCCTGTCCACTGCATTTCGTAGGGCCGCTTCTCTTGCAGGGCTTTGCTGTACTCCTGGCGAAAGCGGGGGTTGTCCATCAACAGGGGATTGAATTGTACGGATCCCGACAGCCAATCTTCGTCACTCCAAGGCAGCACCGGCGAAGAGCCGGCATGCTCCGCCCAAAAGTCGATGAGGCGATGGACAGGGCGAAGGAGTTCATACAGATGCAGCCGCTCCATGATGCTGAGGGTTGCCAACCGCTGCCGCACAAACTCAGGCACCTCTTTAAACAAAGACTCCACCGACCAGTCGGGCCTATCCACCAAGCTCAAAAAGCTCAACCCCGCCTGCTGCAACATGCGAAACAGGTCGGGGATCGTGAACCCCTTGTCGTTGGAGAGTAGGTAATTATTCATAATGGCCGCATCTTCGGCATAGTTGGCCGGGTTCCAGAACACCGCCTGGGCCACTTCTTCCCGAAGGGATCCCATAAACTCCCGCACATTTTGCGCCCCTACAGCCGGTGGAACGTCAAATTGGCCCACTTTTTGAAAGGCTTCCTGCAAGCGGAAAAACACCTGCCGTTGGTAGCGGCTGTGGAGATTGGCCCGGATGATGCCATCGGGCTTGAGGACATTTTTCATGGCCCGCAGGCCCTCGGTGGGATCCTCCAGCAAATACAAAACATCATTGAGGCTGATGAAATCGAATTGGATCCCCAGGCGATCCAGCTCCAGCAGATTGAGGACATAAAATTCGGCATCTGCGAAGCCGTGGTGGCGCAGGCGTTCCTCGGTAAGCTTGACCGAAGCCGGAGACAGATCACAGGCAACAATCTGGGCCCCTGGATTGGCCTCGGCCATCATCAACGTTTCCCAGCCGGAGCCACAGCCGGCATTCAACAAAACCTTGCCCTCTGGCGGGACGATAGCATGGGTGCGCAGGTACTGAGCCGTGGTGTAGCTCATCTTAAACATCTCCGGCAAGGCATTGCGAGCCGTCTGCGAGAGGGGCACATTAGGGTAGGGCAGAGCCTCGTAAAGGCTCAAGGCTCGTTCCGAAGCGGAGAGGGCAGAGCTGGCCATAGGCAGGGGAAAGGCTCAACGGTTCAATTTATGATTGAGTGTAGCCCTGGTCGCGACAGCCTTGGGGATCCGCGAAGAACTTGCCATGACTGCTGCTTCCCTGCCCCGTCGCCGCTCTCGCTTCTCCCTGGCAGGCACTCTGGCCGCCGTTGGGGGAGCGTTTCTGTTTGGGATCCTGGTGGTGCGGCTGCAATTGCCGATGCTGGAGCGGATCAATCTGGGAGAATTGGAAAATGCCGAGGCCCGCAAAAACCGCAACATTGCCCTGGCCAATACGCTGGGGTGGCTGGGCTACCGCAACTTGGGGGCTTCCTGGCTGTGGCTGGAGCTGATCCAGTACTACGGGGATGCACCGGCTCGCACCCTGACTGGCTATGGCCTGGCCTACGACTACTTCGATCACATGCTGCGGCTGGATCCCCATTTCCTCTTGGGCTACCGGCTCTCCAGTTTGGTGTTGGCCTATCGGGCTGGCCAGCCGGAAAAAGCCGTCGAGATTTTGGATCGCGGCCTGCAGCAACTTAACCCCCAAAACAACCCTGATGCCTGGCGACTCTACGTGGATCGCGCCCTACTTAACTTTATGTTTCTGGGGGATGCGGAAGCGGGCCGCAATGACTACTACCAAGCCGCTGCCTGGCGAGAGCAGGTGGGCCTGCCTGGAGATGAATTTCGCCAGTTGGGGGATAACATCGCCCGCAGTCCTCTCAGCCGCCGTGTCCAATTCGATGTTTGGCTGAGCGTGTTTAACTCCACCACCGACCGGGATACCCGCCTGTACGTCCTGGAACAACTGGTCCAGTTGGGTACGGTGCTGCAAACGCTGCCTACGGGGGAGATCGAGATCCTGCCCCCTCCTCTGCCCGACTTCCCCGACGAAGAACCCTATCGCTTGCGCCTGTGATTTGATCCGGGGGACAAAGATTGCGCCTTAGGGCTGTGACGTTGCCCCAAAAGGTGAGCTAAACTCTAACCCAAATTAAGCCAACCCAACGGGCCGACTCTTCAAGAGCCGCAGCTTTCCGCTGGAAAAGTTTGCCTCTCTCACGTGGAGAGTAGCTGGCCCTGCTGACTTTGCAATGAGAAATTGCAATGCGAAAACAGTGGCCAGCCCCGTAGCAAGTCCTGGAGACGGTCTGGGGTTCCGGTTGGTTCCCGAAACTTCCCTATCTTATTATTTCTTAACTTTTGTTCTTGTTCTGCACAATAGGAGTGACCCCCATGACCTCAAGAACTTCCCTTCTGATGACTGTGGCTGTCCTTTCGGGCAGTTGGCTTGTTCTTCCGGCGGCAGCACAATCTTCCGGGACGGCCCGGGTGCGGTCGGTGGTGGATGGGGATACCTTCTGGGCGGACTTGAACGGCAGGCCAACCCGTTTCCGTCTGGCCTATGTGGATGCGCCGGAGCTGACCCAAGGGCGCTGGGGGCGGCTATCCCAAGAGGCTCTGCAAAACTTGCTCCCGACGGGATCCCTGGTGCAGGTGGATACCCTCTATGTCACACCGGAAGGGCTTCACATTGCCCAGGTGTACAACGCCGATGGTTTGGTGAATTTGGAGATGTTGCGCCAGGGTCAGGCGGTGGTTTATGAGCGCTTTTTGCACGGGGCCAATCGGCAGCGCTACTTAGAAGCTCAAGAGGGGGCCCAAGCGGCGCGGTTAGGCTTCTGGCAGCAGCGCAATCTGGTGATGCCTTGGGAGTTTCGGGAGACGGCCACACAAACCTCGGCCTTTGCAGGGGTCAATGTTTTGGATGGTTCTTTGATTCGTGAAAATCCGGCGGCAGCTGCGGGTGTGGGGATTGCTACCGCAGTGGTGGTGGTGGGTCTGAGCAAAGTGCTGTGGAGAAAGCCCAGCCGACAAAGGGTGAGCATCCGGCAGATGGAGCGGGATCTGAAACAATTGCAGCGCAGCCTCACCACAACCCTGGCCAGTCGCAAGCAACTGGAACGGCGGTACGACGAAATTTTGCAAAAGGCCGAAGATTGGTTTGTCAGAGCTGAGAAAGCCAGCCAACAGAACCAAGATGACCTTGCCCGCGAGGCTTTGGTCCGGCGCAACCAGCACATGAGCGCGGCAGAAGCGGTTCGCAAATCTTTGGATGAAGTTGAAGCACAGGTGGCAACCCTTCGCGAAGGCATTTCCCGCCTGGAAAGCCAGATCTCGATGGCCAAGCTGGAGCGGGAGATGAACAACTGACGCCAACGCGATCCAGCCCAACTCTTCCTTGGGAAAGGGGATCCCCGGATCCCCACAGTCGGGCTAAGGCAAGGACGGGGGCAGACTTTGCAGGATGGTGCGGACGACTGTGGCCGAGTTGAGCGCCGCCGTTTGAAAAAAACTCAAGAAATCCGTATCGTCCCCTGCATCGCTGACCGAGCGCACCAGCAAACAAGGGATCCCGGCTTCTTGCGCTACTCGCACCACGGCTGCCCCCTCCATCTCCACAACCAAAGCGCCGGTGCGTTCTCGGATTTGTCGGCGTAGGTCTGCGTCGGCCACAAACACATCGCCGGTGGCCACCAAGCCTTGATGAATGACGGGATCCCGGCCTTGTAGGGGGTGGAGAGGGATCCGCTCGGGATGGGCCACAATCAGGTCGTAGAGAGCGCTATCGGCTTCTGCCAAGGGGTGGCGCAGCTCTGGGATAAAGTCGATCCCCAAGACAAAGCCCTCGGGTCGTCCGGTGCCAAAGTCGTGCTCGATCGCCGCATGGGCCAGCACCACATCTCCCATGTGCAGGTGATCGGCCAAGGCCCCGGCCACACCGGTAAAAATGATCCCCTGCAAAGGGAAATGGGCCACCAACAGAGCCGCCGTGGTTGCCGCCCGCACCTTGCCCACTCCGCCTTGTACCACCACCACCGATTGCCCGAGCAGGGATCCCCGGTAGAACTGTCGCCCCAGATGGGTATGGATGGAGCAGGTTTCCATCGCCTCGGTAAGCATGGCCACTTCCTCGGGCAGGGCTCCGAGAATGCCGATGGCCTTCTGGGGGGGATGAGATGGAGATTCCATAGAGCTTTCCTCAGGTTCTGCAGAAGAGTTTTGAACAGGTTCTCCCTCCAGCTTGCGAGGGGGGGGATCGCTTGCCCTCACCTGTCCGGCCACTTAGTGAACCATTGCCAACGGTTTCATTCTCGCCTGAGTTGAGGATCCCAAAGCGATGACCGGATAGGTCGGAGTCTTAGGCGGTATAGCGGTATAGTTGAGGTGGTTGGATAGGGAATAGGGGGAAGACCATGGTCTACAGTGAGCCGCTCATGAGCACCTTTAACCCTTCGCCAGAGGTTTTTCCAGAGCCCCTTCGCTGCGTTGAGGTTGTCTCGGCGGTGGTTTCCAGCCTCAAGGAGGATGCCGCCTACGAGAACCACGAGCAAGGTCACACCTGGAAATTCACCTACGGCACGGCAGAAGTGTTCGTCCATCTGAGCGGCGAATCCCCAGAAGACACTCTTTTGGTATGGTCTCCCGTTCTCTCTCTGCCGGTGGCAGAACCGGCCAAGCTGATGCAGAAGCTCCTGGAGAAGAATTGGAGCGACACCCTAGAGGCGCGCTTTTGCATCTGGAACAACCAGGTGGTGCTGAACCACTACCGCACCTTGGAAGGGATCACAGCGGGCGAAATTTCCCGGGCCATCACCATTGTGGCCAGCTTGGCCGATGAATATGATGAGCCCCTCCAGGCGGAGTTCCCCAAAGTTTAAGGTCTGGCTTTGCCAGGATGGGATCCCAGGGATACTGGCTCCCCTACCGCGTGGCCTCTGGGGCCCGGCAAATGGAGCAGGATGCCTGGCTTCTGCAGCGGCTGCGCCATGACCCTCACCCCTGCCTGCGCTTTTATGGCTGGGATCAGCTTACCCTCTCGCTGGGACGGCACCAGGTTTGGCCAGATCCCCTGCCAGGGATCCCGATTGTGCGCCGACCCACGGGGGGAAGGGCGGTGCTCCATCAGGCGGCTGAGGATGCAGCAGAGCTGACCTACAGCTTGGTGTTGCCCCTTTCTTACTTGCAAGCCAGGTTGCCCAGTTTGCAGCGGGCCTGGGTGTACGACTTCTGTTGCCGCTTTTGGGTGCAGGGGTTGGCGGAGCTGGGCATTGCCATAGATGAGCCCGCTTTTGCTCACGGCCGAAGCCACCGGGATCCCGGCTACCGCAACAAGACCAGTTGCTTTGCCTCCCGTACCCGTGCTGACTTGAGCTGGCAGGGCAAAAAGCTGATGGGCAACGCCCAACTGTGGCAACCTTGGGGGATCCTGCAACAGGGATCCCTCCTATTGCAACCCAATCTAGAGCTGTGGGAACGGTATCTGCCCGGCTCGCAGGTGATTGGTATCTACGACATTTGCCCCACGGCGCCAGGGATCCCTGCTTTGATCGAACATTTTCTCCAGGCCGCCCGGGAGTGCTTTGAAGTGGAATGGCAAGAAGAAGCCTGGCTCCCTTGGCCGGACTGAGGGCCGGTTGCTGTTAACAATTACTAGCAACAAGAAGCGGCTTGTCTCAACCGTTCCCCAACTCCCCTCTCTCCCTGGGAAAAGGACTGCCAGTCTAGCCGAGACAGCTGTGCTAGAACCTAGGCAGCGCTCAGCCAGGTAAGCCATGCCGAAAGTTTGGGCGGCAGTTTTGCTAGTTGTATCCCTGCTGCCGCAGCCCGCTTGGGCCATTACCCTTGAACAAGTGCCCAACCCCCGCCGTCAGTATGGAGGGTGGGTTTCCGATACCGCCAACATCCTCAGCAGCAGCACCGAAAACGAGCTCAACCGTCTTATCACTCAGCTTGAGCAGCGCACCAGTGCCGAGATGGCAGTGGTTACCGTGCCGAATACTCAGGGATATGCAACACCAAAAGACTTCACCACGCAGCTATTTAACTACTGGGGGATCGGCAAGGCAGGCCAAAACAACGGGGTTTTGTTTCTCATCTCGGTGGGGGATCGGCGGGTGGAAATTGAAACAGGCACCGGCTTGACCACCATCCTCCCCAACAGCCGAGTCCAGCAGATTATCGACCGCCAGATCCTGCCCAAGTTTCGCGATGGGGATTTCGATGGCGGCACTCTGGCGGGGGTGCGGCAGTTGACCTCGGTGTTGCAGGGCCAGCCCGTTGCAAATGTTCCTGCGGCAGCTTCTGGAGTTACCACCTCAACGATTGCAACTTCTTCTGGGGCAGTGGCCCAGGGCATTGATTCTTCCCTGGTGGAAGGGATCCTGCTGCTGCTGGGGATCATCATTTTGGGACTGGGGTGGCAGCGCTCTCGCATGCCCGTCTCTCTGAGGGCCGAGCGAGGGGGAAGACAAGTCCTCTCTCTGACACCCAGAGATCAAGGAACAGGTGCTGCGCTCTCGTCGGTTCAGAGCGGCCCCATTCGTCTCTTCCTCTATTCGGGATCCCTCTGCCTTGGCCTGTTCTTGGGGTTGTCCAGCGGCACTTGGCTGGGGTTCGCTTTGCCGGTTGTGGCTGCTTTGGCCACTGACGGCACCTTGGGCCTGAAGCGTGGGATCCCTTTTCAGCCGGTGGTTTGTCAAGCATGTGGCCGACCCATGCGCCCAATCCAGCCCGAAGTTCTTAATAAGCGCCTCTACCAGCCGGATCGCCTAGCCAAAAGCAGTGGCAGAGCGCAGTACTACGGCTGGTTTTGCCCAGCCTGCCAGGGGGTTGCCGTAGTTGTTCGCGAAAGCCCGTCCTACCGCGACCATTACTGCCCTAGGTGTCGAGCTCTCACTTTGGATCTCTCCACGGAGATCCTTGTGGAGGCTACCTATTCCCAGAGCGGTTTGAAGCGGGAAATCTTTAGCTGCCCTTTGTGCTCCTACCGCACTGAGCGAGAGGTGGTCATCCCCAAGCTCAGCCACACAAGCGATCGCGACACAAGGGATTGGCACACAAGCGATCGCGACACAAGCGATTGGCACACAAACGATAGCAGCAGAGATTCAGACTTCGGTGGCGGTAGCAGCATAGGTGGCGGAGCGGGCGGCAGTTGGTGAGACCCAACTCTAGAGATTTCTCTATCGATCTGAAAATAGAGATTTCTCTATCGATCTGAAAAAGGAGTCGGGCTTCTCTTAAATCCGCCAGGACAGTACAGTGGTAAGGGAGCAGCAATAGAAACTGGCTAAGGACGGATCTCTCATGACCCTCGGAGAAGGCGTACAACTGGTTACGTTTGTGGTGCTATCGGCGATGGCCATTGGCTTCGCGCTAGGCGTGGTTTGGGCCCCCAGCATTGTCTACTCCGGTTTTCTGCTAGGGGGGGTTTTCTTGAGTATGGCCGGGTTGTATCTCCTGTTGAATGCCGATTTTGTGGCCGCAGCGCAAGTCCTCATCTACGTCGGTGCCGTCAACGTGCTGATCCTGTTTGCCATCATGTTGGTGAATCGGCGCTACACCTTTGCCCCCCTGAAGCTGGGCTGGCTGCGCAACGGAGTGACGGCAGTCGTGTGCTTGGGGTTGTTTGCCCTTCTGACGGCGATGGCCCTGAATACCCCCTGGCAGTTAGAGCCAATCCAACCCATGAGCAGTGTTTTGGTGATGGGTGGGCATTTCTTCAGGGAGTATCTGTTGCCTTTCGAGCTGGCCTCTGTCCTGCTGTTGATGGCTCTGATCGGTGCTATTGTGCTGGCGCGTCGAGAGTTTGTCATTCCCCAAGCTGGAGAAGGGGATCTGAGCTTGCTGGAGCGGGCCCGACCCCAGCTTGAATCGGAGTCGGAACGGCAAGCAGAGCTGGTGAGCACCCGTTGAAGCTACCTGCTCTCGATCACAAAATCCAGAGTTTTCCCAGTGCCCTTCTCATTGCGTATCTACTGGAGCCTATCGCGATGTTGCAACTGCAGTTTTTCTTGGTGGTGGCAGCGGTTCTTTTTTGTATTGGCATCTACGGCCTGATCGTCAGCCGCAATGCGATTCGCGTGCTGATGTCGATTGAGCTGATGCTCAATGCGGTGAATCTGAACTTTATGGCTTTCTCCAACTTTGTCGATTCAGCTATGATTCGTGGCCAAGTGTTCTCGGTGTTTGTCATCACCGTGGCGGCTGCTGAGGCTGCTGTGGGCTTGGCCATCGTGTTGGGGATCTATCGCAATCGCGCCACTATTGATATGGAGAGCTTTAACTTGCTCAAGTGGTAGACTTTTTCGATTGTTTAGTTTGTATCAAGGCAAGGCTGGCTAATTCAAGTGAAGGCCAGAATGCCTGAGTAGAGCAAAGCTCCCAAAACAGGCAGGAAAACCAGCAGACCCAGCCAGCGGGATTTATTCAGGCGGGGTGGAATGGCAAAGATCACCCAGATACCGAAGATCAAGTTGACTAGGGGAATGAAGAAGAGGATCACCCACCAGCCGGGTTTACCAGCAGCTCGACACATCACCCAGATGTTAGCAATCGGGATCCAAGCTAACCAAGCATTCGGCACGTTTAGCTTCTCTCCAATCACCATTAAGGTGTAGCTAAAGAAGGCGTAAAGGGCAACGGCAATCAGCCCTGGTAAAAGCTCATCCATCGTGACCCTCCCACATATTTTTTTGATATTTGCGAATGTCAACTCACTTGTCTCCAGCGTCTCTTTGGTGTCAGAGACAACCCTCGAATCTATACAGCTATAAGGCCAAACCGCAAGAAAACCAACTTTCCAAAGCTGTTCAGGAGCTACTCTGATCCCGCCCACAAAGTTAGCCAAAAGGGATCCCGTTGTCCAGACTTATCTGTCAAGTTTCATCAAGAATACAGATCTGACGAATAATCTCTCAAGCACGGGGGGGCAACGGCGGGCATTGGATCCCGGGAACCAGGGATTCCAGCAAGCCGCTACAGGCATCCCAGAGCAGCTCGATTACATAATGGAATCCAGCCTCACCCCCGTAGTAGGGATCCGGAACTTCCTCATCAGAATGGGAGCGGCAATAGCTGCACATCAGGCGCACTTTCTCGGCATATTTTCCCTGGGGATCCAAGCTGAGAATGTCGCGGTAATTTTGTCGATCCATGGCCAGGATCAGGTCGAACTCGCGCAGGTCGGCGGGTTGGATCTGGCGGGCTTTGCCCTGCAGCTCCAGGCCATAGCGTTGGGCTGCTTGTCGCATGCGCCGATCTGGGGGGCTGCCGATGTGATAGGCTGCCGTACCTGCTGAGTCGCAGAGAATCGCTTCCGAAAGGCCGCTGCTGCGCAAAAGGTGATTGGTGATGCCTTCAGCGGTGGGAGAACGACAGATGTTGCCCAGACAGACGAACAGAAGCTTTTGGCTCATGACAATCTCAACAGCAGTAGAGAACTCCTCTCACCTTATAACAATGCCCATCTAATCTAATGGTTCTTTGGTCTGAGCATAATAGTTCTTCGTTCTGAGCGCAGAAGAGCACAGACGGCAACGAACGGTGTTTGCGAGCCAGTCTCATCTGCCACTGACGGGAACAGAGCGGATCCCATGTGCTGGCCCACCACGGGATGTATTCGCTCACAGCAGCAGGGTGGAGTCCTCCCTCATTTTCCACCAAGTTTCCCACCAAGAGCCGCTGCAATGATCTAACAGCAGCTATTGGGAAGCCTGTCGCTTTGAGCATCACAGGTCTAATCGAACCGACAAGGGATCCCCAGGCACTGCTGCAATAGCTTCAGGTACTCTTGTCCATCCATGAGAAAGGCGCCGAAACGGGCCAGATGCGGGTTCATCAACTGAGCGTCGAAGAGGCGAAAGCCCCGCTCTCGCAAGTGCTCCACCAACTTCACCAGGGCCACCTTCGAGCCGTTGGGAATGCGGTAGAACATGGACTCGCCGATAAATGCCGCCCCAAGGGCAATACCCAGGATCCCGCCTGCCAAGGTCTCTCCCTGCCAGGTTTCAAAGCTGTGGGCAAAGCCGGCCTGGCGCAGAGCTGCGTAAATCTGCTTCAGCTCAGGGCTAATCCAGGTTTGGGGACGAGCGGCACAGCCCTCTACCACCTGCTCAAAAGCGCAGTTCAGCCGCACCTGAAAGCGACCGCTGCGCACCAAGGGCCGCAACGAACGGGGGCAGTGAAATCGCTCATCGAGGGGGATCACCGCGTGCTGGTCGGTGCTGTACCAAGCCAGGGATCCCGTCTCTTCGTCGGCCATCAGAAAGTAGCCTTGGGCATAGCCTGACAGAATGGTGGCCAGATCCACCTGCATCGCCTCAGTTGCGCTCCTCAAGATTGCCATTCTGGAGAGAGACTGGCAAAGTCTCCCCCATTAGCCCTGGGGTGGCAATCCACACAGCCGCTCACCCGCACAGGAGTGGGAAACTCCACTTGCAGATGCAGGGCACGGAAATAGCGAGAATCTGCCAAGCGATAGGGCACCTGTTCCCCCTGTCGCAGGGGCCGGGAGTTGGGCCGCAAATAGCCCCAGGCCAGTTGTAAAGCCACACCGCTCAGGGGCTGGATCTGCTGGCCATAGTGGTTGGGATCCTGCAGCAGCCGTCGCCAGGTTTCGGTGGGCAACACTTGGGCGGGCAACGCCACATGGCAACCACCACAACTGCGCACATATTGAGCCTGCTCCAGTTGGGCTTGAGTCAGGCTCTGCTGCGCTTGTGCCCCCAGGTTCTGGGCCGATCCCGCCAGCAGGGATCCCATAAACCCGGCCAGGATGACTACCATGCTGCAAATCCAAAACCGCCGGCGTCGTCCTTGCAAAGGAGCCATGCTCTCACACCCAATGCCCATGCTTTCCCACTCTAGATCAGGTGGTTGCCGGCGACAGCGGGACGGAGTCCATAAGATCCGGCCTCAATTGTTGGGATCGGCTGGGTCTACGCTCAATGGCGCGGGTGCGCTCGTCAAAGCGGTCTAGGGCTTCTCGAAAATACTGGCCCAGCATTGCTTGACCTTCTCGAATTTCGGCAATCAACACCTCGTGATTCTGAACAACTCGGTTCAAAGCTTCCAAACCTTGGGACAGGCTGGCTGCGGTTTGAATCGACAAGCTTTCCTGCTCAGGGGTCATCTTGCTCTTGCTCCTGGGGATCGCCCTTGCGGTGGGATAGTTCATAATAGCGGGGCTGCAGACTTTCCCACCAAACGCTCATGAACTCGCCCAGCTTACTCTGGCCGGATCCCGACGGGATCCCAGCGCCCTCTCAACCGGGGATCCTCGGCATTTTGGCTTCCGGCAATGGCAGCAATTTCGAGGCTATTGCTCAAGCCATTGAGGCTGGGGAACTGCAGGCCCAGATTGCTGTGGTCATCACCAACAACCCCAAAGCCTACGTGCGGCAGCGGGCCCAAAAGCGAGGGATCCCTTGCGTTTTGCTCGACCACCGAGACTACCCCCGTCGCGAAGATCTGGACGCCGCCATTGTCCAGGTGCTCTGGCAGCATCACGTGGAATGGGTGATCATGGCCGGGTGGATGCGCCTGGTTACCCAGGTGTTGTTGTCTGCCTACCCGGATCGCGTCTTGAACCTGCATCCCAGCCTGCTGCCCAGTTTCAAGGGCCTGCGTGCCGTTGAACAAGCCCTGAAGTGCGGTGTGAAAATCGCCGGCTGCACCGTTCATCGGGTCACCCTGGAAATGGACAGTGGCCCCATCGTGGCCCAAGCAGCCGTGCCGGTTCTGCCCGAAGATACCGTGGAATCCCTTTACCGGCGCATCCAGGCCCAGGAGCACCGCCTCTACCCGCTGGCCATCCGCCTCTGCCTGGCAGAGGGATCCCTGCTACCCAAGTCTTCGGGGAAGCTACACAATTGAGGTTAAGTCCAGCGCTGGCATGTTCTATGGCCGAGATCCCGCCTCTCCTCGTCTTCGACAGCCCCGTGATCCTGGCCGGTCGTCTGGCTCTATGGCAGGAGTGGGCACGGTTTGGGGTGTGTGTGCTGCCACAGGCAGTGATGGCCGAGTTGGAACGCCTGACCCGGCAGGCCATTGATCCCCAGGAAGAATCGACAGCCCGCGAGTTTTTGCGCCACTGGCCCAGCCTGGGGTTTGCCGTCTCAGAAGCCCGTGCCTTGGTGGGTGGCGCCGGTGCCGGCGATCAGTCCATGAGGGTACGCTTGGAAGAAGCGATTGCCGAATGCGCCTATGCCCTGGCCCAGCAGCAGCCGGGAACGCTGGTGGTTTTGGTCAGCAACGACCGGCCTTTGGTGGGGCGAATTCAGGATCTGGGTCTCAACAACCTCTGTGCCATCTCCTTGGCGGAGCTGAACCGGTGGATGCGTCAGCAGCAGCGCCCTCAGGCCGTGGTTATGGCTTTAAACCGGTTGCCGGGGCCGGCCATTCCCGCCGCCAAGTTGGCATCCTCTACCCTCCCTCCACCTGCCCGTCCCTTGAGTTCCTCTCCAGCTTCCGGGAACCCCCCCGCCCAGGCGCGGCAGCGGTCTGGAGCTGCTCAGGTGGGGCCGAGCACAGCCCGCCTCTGGCCCTTTTTGAAAAGCCTACAGAATGCCCTTGCGTTGTTGCTGGCCCTGGTTTTCCTCTCGGCAACCGGGTTGCTGGCCTGGCGTTTGCTCGATCCGGAAGGAAGCGAAGGGATCTGGCGGCGGCTACCTCTCTCTCGGATCCCTTGGATTCGGGATCTGTAGTCCTCAAAGCTACTGCTCAGCAATCGTGACGTTAAAGCCCTTGCTTTTCAGGGTTTCCGCATGGTAGCGGGCATATTCCAGTTGTTCAAATGCTGCCAACTGCACAAACTTCTGGCCATCCACATCTTTCACAAAGGCCCCATGGGAGACTTGTCGAGCGCGTGCCAAGCTCTCTGCCCCTGAGTAGGTGGTGAGCACTAAGAAGGTTCCCTCGCCGCGGTTCGGCCCCAGGGAGTCTATGTTGTTTTCGCTTAGGGGCACCACGTTCAGGGATCCCACAGAGGTAGGCGGTGAAGGTTGGGACGGGCGCTCCAGGCTGGCTGCCAACTGCTCCACCGTTTGCAAGCTGGGGGGAGAGGGTTCCTTGGAAGCCAAGGCCAAGTCGGTCTGCAGGCTGTCCAGCAGGTTAGGAACGCCTTGAAGAGGATCCACCTGTACGTCCTTCAAGTCCGGGGTGGCCGTCAAGCCCAGCGCCAGCCGATCCGGATCCAAGCCACCGGAATAGAACTCCTCTCCCACCTGCCCTTCCACCGGTTCCACTGGGATCAAGGGCAACTGGGCCAGATCCACCTGGGCAGGGATCCCTTCTTCCGCCCTGCTGGCAGCACTTTGGGGCAGGGACAGTTCTTCCGGCCAGATCAGCCAGCGCACCCCAAAGCCGATCCCCGCGCAGGAGAGCACCCACAGCAGCAAGACCCAGAGGGGCGAAAAGGATCCCCGTGGCATCTCTTCCTCTTCCAGGTCTTCCACCACCTCTTGAAGGAGCACAGGCGAGGAGCGCTGCACAGAGCCGGTATTCCTAAGCTGACCTGCTCGCGGCGGCGGGACAGAGTCCATGCGCTGCAAACGCTGCCAGAGGCGAAATCGCTCCAGTTCTTTCAGCACATCCAAATGCAGGTGGCTCAGCGCTTCCTGAAGAGCAGGTTGAGGAACTTGATGTGAATGGGACTGCTGTGCCGGAGACAGGGGTTGGGTAGGGTCTGGGGGAAGCGGAGAAGGACTCATAGACAGCCCACACTCAACTTGATGTAAAGTCGGAGAGCAAACAATGCCGATCCACTGTTACAGCCGGAAACAGCCTAACAGGAGAACCCACCTTGGGAACAAGGATTGCCAGCGCCCCATACCTTGCCATAAACCACCATGCCACAGGGCTATGGCAGTCTTCTAGGGCTTTGCCTCCAGATAGAGGGCACGCACATCTGCCGGCAGGTTCTGAAGCAAGATCTGGCGGGCAGAGGCAACGATGGCATCCACATCTTCTGGAGCAAGGTAGTATCCGTCAGCCTTGAGTTGGTCGGCAATGCGAACCGGTGACCAGCCAAAGCGATCCCGCAGCAGCAGAATGAAGCGCAGATCCCCCGGCAAGGTATCCAAACCAGCAGTCAAATAACAGGCCAGTGCCGGTGAAAGAGAGGACTTCGCCCCGCCTCTGGTGGAGTCGAGACTGCAAGAAGCTTGAGGGTGGGTGGGGATCCCATCCAAGGATTGGATCAGCTCACGGGTTTGCTCCGCCAGCCAGGGTCGCAGCACAGGATCCCCTTCTCCCACAAGGCTGTGGACATCTAGGCGCTGCAGGCGCGGGTAAAGCCGCAACCAAACCTGCTCTCGACAGGCAGCCCATTGCTCTGGCGGCAGATGCTCGGCAAGGATCCCGTCCACCCACTTGCAGTAGCGGCAAAACAGGCCGATGAAGTAGCGGGCCACCTCCGGCTGCCGTTGAAAGGCCCGCAGCAACTCCAGATCGCTGTAATGGGCTACCCCCCGCACAAGAGGAGCATCGCATTCCGGCCAAAAGGCGGTAGCTTCGGGCATGAGAATCTCTCCCGCAGGAAAATCCTTAGCTATTCTCCAGGATCTCCCGGCAGGCGGATAACAACTGCTCCTGCTCCGGCAGGGTGCGCAGGCCAATGCGCAGGTAGCGATCTCCCAGCTCGGGAAAACTCAGGCAATCCCGCACCAGAATCCGGTGCTGCCGCAACAGCTTTTCCTGAATCTGGACGGCAGAGCCAGGGCAGCGCACCAACACGAAGTTGGCTTGACCAGGCCAGGGATCCCAGCCGGGCAGCGCTTGCAAACCCCTGAGCAAATGCTCTCGGGCCACGGGCAGCCAGGCGAAGGTGCGCCGGCGAAAGTCTTCATCGGCCAAAGCTGCCGCCACTGCCACTCCCGCCAATCCGTTGACGCTCCAGGGATCCCGCCACTGCCGCCAGCGCTGCCAGTGATCCGGGTGCCCCACCGCAAAGCCAATGCGCAAGCCGGGCAGGGTGAAAAACTTGGTGAGGGAACGGATGACGATGGTGTTGGGATGAGCCGCCAGGTAGGGGATCAAAGTTTGGCTGCGGGGCATTGCCGACGAGCTGGAGTTTGAGCTCAGGGTGGGCTCCCCCGGCAAAAAGTCCATAAAAGCCTCGTCCACCACCACCTGGTTGAACTGGGGCAGGAGAGGCAGGATGTCTTGCTGCGGGATGAGCTGGCCCGTCGGGTTGTGGGGGTTGTTCAGCCAGAGCACTCGGCTCCCCTTGCCTGCCGCCGGAAGCGGCTCCTGGAGAAAGGCGAAACTAGGGGATCCCTGGCCGGGGAAAAAAGGCAGTGGCTTGATGGTCGCCCCTGCCGCCCGCAGAGCCCGTGCATACTCCCCAAAGGCAGGCTGGGGCAGCCATACTTCCCGCCCTTGCGCATCCCGGGCCGCCCAGGTGAGCAACTCCGCTGCCCCATTGCCCACAAAAATCCACTCGGGATCGACAGCCCAATGGTTGGCTAAACAGATGCGCAACTCCCGATAGTCGGGATCCGGGTAACGGCTGACAACAACCGGATCTGCTGCGGACAGCACCTGACCCAGAGCTTGCAAGACCGACTGCGGCGGGCCCAGCGGGTTCAAGCTGGCCGAAAAATCGAGAATTGCATCAGGAGAGCAGCCGGCGATCGCTGCTCCCCAAGCTCGATTGCCACCGTGTCGAGGCCGCTCCACGCCTTACCCAGCAGCCGAGTCCCAACCCGGCGAAATTAAGACTTCCCCCCTGCTACTGCATCGCGGAACGACTTGCCCGCCGTAAAAGCTGGGACAATGCTTTCTGGGATCACCATCTTTTGGTTGGTTTTCGGGTTGCGACCTTCCCGCTCTTTGCGCTTGCGAGCCTCAAAGGAGCCGAAGCCCACCAGGGTCACCTTCCCCTTGGGTTCACCGTTTTCATCGCGGGATGCGACCTCTTCGACGATGATCTCCAGTGCTGCCGAAATGACAGCCTCCGCTTCTTTTTTGGTTACATTGGCGCGATGAGCGACGGCATCAACAAGTTCTGCCTTGTTCATCCTGATCTCCTTCTGAGTTAGGCAATAGAGTTAGAGCGTTCTCCGGATCGCAGACTCGCTCAGGCGTTGCAGAGCGGCCACGGCCCAGAGTGTTCTCAGTGTGTGGGAGCGGGGCTTGCCCTGCAATGCGCCAAGGCGCCACTGGCGCGAATGGCAGGATTGTGGCAGTTGAGCTCCAAATCACTGACATATTCTACAGCTAAGTTAGGGCAGAAGCCTGCTGGGCAAGGGGTTTTAGGGGATCTTAACGCAATTTTCTGGGAGACAAGAGACTGCATATACCCAGTTGGCTCGGATCCGACAGAAAGCTAGGGCTCACGACTCGGGTCGGAAGTAGGCCCGCATCACCTCTCGAAAGATGGGAGCGGCCCGTGATCCACCCCCACCGCCGCTGTTTTCCAGAAAGACCACGACCACCAATTCGGGCCGGTCGTAGGGAGCATAGCCAACATACCAAGCGTGGGATCGCCGCGGCGGATCCTCTGCGGTGCCGGTTTTACCAGCCGTTGGGGGAAATCCTGGCCCCAGGTTGGCGTTGCCGCCAGTGCCGTAAACCACGACATCTCGCAGCCCCTGCTGCAGGATCTCCAGGGTGGCAGGGGAGAGCCCCACCTTCTGACGCAGCGGTACGGGACTGTCAGGGATCACCTGGTGGGAGAGCAAAGGTCGCACCCGCCAGCCCCCATTGGCCACGGCTGCCGTTACCACTGCCATCTGCAGCGGCGTAGCGGTGATAAATCCCTGGCCGATGGACATGTTCACCGTGTCGCCCACATACCAGGGCTCGCGCCAGTGGCGCTGTTTCCACTCAGCATCGGGCACCAGGCCAGCAGCCTCCCCTTTGAGGCCGATCCCGGTCAGTTGCCCCAGCCCGAAGCGGCGCGACCATTCTTGCAAGGGGGCAGCCTTGGTGCCGAGAGCGATTTGGTAGAAAAAGGTGTCGCTGCTGTAGGCCATCGCCTGCCGGTAGTTCAGCCGTCCGAAGCCGGCGCGGTTCCAGTCCCAGAAGCGCCACCCCCCCACCTGGATGTAGGGGCCAGTCTGCAGCACGGTGTTGGGGGGAAAGGCACCCGACTCGATCCCGGCAGCGGTGGTGATGATTTTGTAGGTGCTGGCGGGGGGATAGGGCCGCATCCCGCGGTTGAGGAAGGGAAAGTCCTGCCGTTGCAGGCTGTCCCACTGGGCTTGGGTCATGCGGCTGGAAAAGAGGTTGGGATCAAAGGTGGGGTAGCTAGCCATGGCCAGGATCGACCCATCGCGGGGATCCATGGCGATCACCGCTCCTTTGCGTTCGCCCAGCGCCCGCTCTGCCGCCTGCTGCAGGCGCACATCCAAAGTGAGCTGCAGGGTGTTGCCCGGTTGGGGCGCTTGTTCTCCCAGCACCCGCAGCACTTCCCCCATAGCGTCCACCTCCACCTGTCGCCCTCCCCATTGGCCGCGCAGATGGCTCTCAAACAATTCCTCCACTCCCATCAGGCCGACAATATCCCCCAGGCGATAGCTGGGATCCGCCCGCAGTTGTTCCTGCGAGATCTCGCCGGTATAGCCCAGCAGATGAGCGGCCAAGTCGCCGTGGGGATAAAACCGCACCGTCTCCGCCTCCACCATCACCCCCGGCAGCTCGCGGCTCATCTCCTCCAGTTGAATGACCACCTGGGGGCTGGCGTTGCGCAGGATGCGCACGGGAAAAGGGGAACGATATCCAGCCTGTTCTAGCTTTTGGGCGATCTCCTCAGGGGCGATGTTCAAGTAGTCTGCCAACTTGGGGATCATCTCCTGCCAGCGCTGCCGAGACTGCACCAGAGGCCAGAGGAAGACCGAGTGGGACAATCGGCTGCCCGCCAGCAATACACCGTTGCGATCCACAATGCGCCCGCGTTCTGGCGGCTGGGGCAGCAGGCGAATGCGGTTGGTATCGGCCAACTGGCGGTAATACTGGGTGCGCGCCAACTGCAGGTAGGCCAGACGGGATCCTAGCCCTCCAAACAGCAGCAGGCTGGCCAGCAAGAGCAAGACAACGGCCCGATAGCCTTGCCCCACCGTTTTGGTCGGCAGGGATCCCAGCCAACGAGGACTACCGCCGTCCGGCGGGGGTGGGGGAAGCACCCGGCGAGGGGCAGGCGGTCTGGAATGGGGGGAGAACAGGGCTTGCGGATCCCGTCCTGCCAAGGTGTGGGGGCTTCGCGCGGCGTTGCTGACGGGGTAGAGTTTGGCCATGAAATTGCCAGAAGAATTGCAACCGATACACCCAAAATCAAGAGGAGATGCCCGCTCTTGGGCGGGCCCTCTCAGCATCCATCCAGTATCCCTGGCTCTGGCAAGCCTCGTCCAGGAGTGGCAGCGTGGATAGAGCAGAACAACAGCGGCTACGCCAGGCTGCCTGGCTGATGGTGGGCAATGGCCTGCGCCTGGGGTTGTCTGGGGCCTATTTCATCCTCTTGGCGCGGCTGTTGGGGCCGGAAGCCTTCGGGGTTTTCTCCGCCATCTTGGCCTGCAGCAACCTGGCCGCCCCGTTTGGCTATTTGGGCCAATCGGAACTGCTGATCCAGCGCCTCAGCCGGCAGGGATCCCTGACTTGCACCCAGGGGGTTGGCCCCAGCTTATGGCTGGCGGGATTGGGCTGTGGGGGGATGGCGCTGGTGTTGTGGCCCCTCT
The DNA here is from genome assembly GCF_047461655.1 of Synechococcus sp. W55.1. NCBI lineage: Bacteria > Bacillati > Cyanobacteriota > Cyanophyceae > Synechococcales > Synechococcaceae > Synechococcus > Synechococcus sp. W55.1. The sequence goes on along the minus strand of NZ_JANSHN010000005.1, from coordinate 3,174 downwards.
TGAGCGTTTGGCTGGCCGGGACGCCGGCAGCGGTGGTGGGGGTATTGCTCTTGAGCGATCTGCTGTTCGTCGCAGTGCCAGAGGTGTACAGAGGGATCCTGGTTGGGCGAGAGCAGGTTGCCGGCGTGGCCCTCATCGACACCGGCATGGCGCTGGGGCGATTGGGGGCAGTATTGCTGGCGGTGGCCTTGGGCTGGGGATCCCTGGCACAATGGGCCATTCTGTACAGCCTGATGGTGTTGGTCGTGCTGCTGCTGATTGCGGGGGGGATGGGACGGTGGAGCGAGCCTTCTCTCCCCTTGGCCCTGAGCTGGAGAGATCTGCGGGAACGGCTGACAGCGGGCTGGGACTTTGCGGTGGGGCTGGCCGCGGTGAAAACCTTCACCGATTTGGACAAGCTGCTCTTGCCCCGTTTGGCCTCAGCAGCAGCGGGGGGTCTTTACAGCGCTGCCTACCGGGTGATCAACTTCTCGCAAACGCCGATGATTGCTCTGCTCACCAGCCATTTTGCCGAGCTGTGCCGCCAAGGCCAAAAAGGACTCCCACAAGGCTGGCGCTACGCCTGTCACCTTTCCCCTTGGGTGGTGGGCTACGGCAGTTTGGCCGCCCTGGGGCTGGCGCTGGGATCCTACGGGATCCCCTGGGTGCTGGGATCGGCTTACCGGGAAACGGCCCTCATCCTGCGTTGGCTCAGCCCGGTCATTTTGCTAGAGGGGATCCACCTTTTGCTGTCTCACCTGCTCACCGGGGCAGGGTTGCAAAAGCCCCGCAGCCGTCTGCAACTGATGGCTCTGGGGCTGAATGGGCTTTTGAATGCGGTTTGGATCCCAAGGTGGGGTTGGCAGGGGGCGGCCCTAGCGACCTTGCTGTCGGAGATGGCCTTGGTGCTGGCTTTGCTGCTGTTGATTGGGGGGCGATTGCACGCTCTGCAGAGATCTGGGCCTAGGGAGCCTTAACAATTTTGTAGGTGGCTTTGGCATCGGGGCCAAAGGTGATCACATCCCCCGACTTGAGCTGGTGGGTGGTCAATTTCTGGCCGTTGATCAACAAGCCATTGGTGCTGGGGCGACCTTCCAGATCCCCATCCAAAATGCGGTAGCAATATTCTCCCTCTCGCTCGGCGGGAATCCGCAGCAGCATGGCGTGGTAGCGGGAGGCATACTGAGAGTTGAGACAGATGTCGTTCGCCAAGTCCCGACCGATGAAGTATTTGGCGGATCCCAGCACCTGGGTACGGCGGCCATCTCGGTCTTCCACGATCAAGATGTGCTGGTGGGTACCGGAAGGAGAAGGCACAGATTCAACCATACTTCCGCTGTCAATACCAGTGTTTAACCGTACCTCAAACTATACCGAAGTTTAGCCTTCTTCCTGCTATCGCTGGGTCTGCAGAATCGCTCATCCAGCGCCCCAGAACTCTCGACCGATCCAGTGGGCTAGCGAGGAACATTCTGGAGCAATGAGCCGACCCATCCGGGGAAGAGGGTGTAAGCTCCTACCGCCCATTGGGCCATGCCCACCACCACCTCTGACTTGGACTGGCGAGCAGCATCCCAAATGGCTTCGGCAACTTCTTCCGGCTGGCTGACCCAAAAACTCTCCAGCGCCTGTTGCATTTGCTCACGGGCTTTGCCACCTGAGGTTTGGGCTTGGCTGTCGGGAGAGGACGCTGGCCCCACCTCAAAAATGGCTCGCTTGAGGAAATTGCTGCTGACGATGCCCGGATGGACGCCAATTACCTGGATCCCTTGGGGTTGCAGTTCCAGACGCAGCGCTTCTGTCAGCCCACTGACCGCGTACTTGCTGGCACAATAGGCGCTCATCTGGGGCAGGGGCATTTTGCCGCCAATGGATCCCACGTTGATGATCTGGCCTTTTTTGCGCTTCAACATGTCGGGGAGCACGGCTCGGATGGTGTGGAGGTAGCCCCAAAAGTTGACCGCCATCAAAGCCTGCCAGTGTTCCAGGGTAGTTTGCAAAAAAGGGCCACTCATGCAGATGCCGGCGTTGTTGATCAGGCAATCGATGCGGCCATAGCGTTCCAGAGTTCTCTCCACCAGGTTTTGCACCTGTTCTGGCTGCGTGACATCGGTGGGAACGGCCAAGACCTCGGCGTTGAGGCTTTGCTCTAGGTCGATGGCAGTTTGCTTCAGGGTTTCGGCAGTGCGGGCAGCCAGCGCCAATCGGTAACCCCCACGGGCAAAGGTAAAGGCAGTAGCTCTGCCGATGCCTTCAGAAGCGCCTGTAATTAAAACAACATCGGCCATCCTGCTTCTCCGTAAATCTGGACTGGGATCCCTCTACCTGTTGTAGCTTCTCCGAGAGTTAGGGATCCCTGCTTGGCTGAGGGCTTAAGATACTGAACGATAGCGAAGATAAGGTTTATGGCCTCTACCTACTCATTTGATATCGTCAGTGATTTCGATCGGCAGGAACTGGTGAACGCTGTGGATCAAGCCCGACGGGAGATCAAACAGCGCTACGACCTCAAGGATACTCAGACGGAAATTGAGCTGGAGGAGGGATCCCTGACCATCACCACCGCCAACGACATGGCCCTCAACTCCATTCGGGATCTGCTCCTCACCAAAGCGGCCAAGCGGGGTCTATCCCTGAAGATCTTCGACTTCCAACCCCCAGAGAGCGCCGGCGGCAACCGAGTGCGCCAGGTGGTTCACCTGAAAAAGGGCATTGATGCCACACTGGCCAAACAGATCGCCAAGCAAATCCGCGACAACTTTAAGAAAGTGCAGCCTGCCATTCAAGGGGATCTGGTGCGCGTTTCCGGCAAGGATAAAGACGAGCTGCAGGCGGTCATTCAAATGCTTAGGCAGCAGGACTACCCGGTGGCGCTGCAATTTGTCAATTATCGATAGGGACCCTCTGGGCTTCCGTCTCTTTACCCTCGATTTCTCCCAAGATAGGGATCTCAGGGTTCGCGAAATGTCTGGTTTGTAGTCGTTTCAGGTGAGGGTGAGACGACTGGGCCATTGAGAAAAGCCTTTGGCCGCGTGTATTATTGCTCCGCAACGCTGATGCGACGACGCGACTAACGTTTTAGGTGGGGGTACAGTGTCCTAGGTTGTGTTGATCTTTTATTTGAGCCAAAAGAGAGCACTGACGAGATAGAGAAAACTCAAGAAGTTCCTGGCCAATTTGTCAAAACGAGAACAT